>NZ_JBVVPW010000015.1:0-93000 GCF_055811385.1 Mesorhizobium sp. WSM4849 | reverse complement strand
CCGTAATTTCTATAAAACATACCTTCACATAAACACCGCCGGGCTGGTTTGTTTTTTCGGCTTATCCCCCCCCGGGGCGCGGGGGGCGGCCCCCTCGACGGGTCCAACCATGAGCGAATTCGACTTTGGCGTCCGCCGCGCCTCTGAATTCCGCCAACGCGGCTTCTGGACGCTGTTCGCGGAACGGCATCCAGAAGAAAGGGCTCTGATGGCGCGGCGCGGACCTTGGTTCTGGCAGCGCGGGCTGCCCGACTTCGCATTGGTCCTTTCCATGTATGTCGCGCCGGCGCAGAACCATGTCGGCGTCTTCTTCGGCCGCAACGAGAAGTTCGGTGCCACGGAAGCCTGGTCACGGTTGAAGCCGTTCCAGCCGGCGATCGAAGACAGGTTGAAGCTCAGGCCGGAACAGAGTTGCGAGGGCCTCGGCATCAATTCGTTGTGGCGGGTGAACTGCTTTGCCGAGGACAATTGGCCGGCCATGGCCGACTGGCTGGTGACGGAAGCATCGCGCTTCGAGCACGCCGTTGCCGAGGTGCTGGGCGAGGGTGGCGAAGCCGGTTTGTGAATTCGCGTCGCAGCCGCTTGAGCTAGTTCGGCTTCGGCGTGTCGCGGCCGATCGCATCGAGATGGTGTTGCAGCGCCAGATGGTCGAGCGCATCCATCGGCAGATTGGTGAACAGCGAGATGCGGTTGTTGAGCATGCGATACGCATCGGCAAAGGCAAGGTGCAACTCGGCCTCGGTGCCGGCTGCCTGGGCAGGGTCCGGTATCGACCAGAGCGCGGTCATCGGATGACCCGGCCAGATCGGACAAGATTCGTTTGCGGTGCTGTCGCAGAGCGTGAAGATGAAATTCATTTCCGGCGCTTCGGGCTCGGCAAACTCGTCCCAGCCTTTCGAGCGGGCGAAGCTCGTATCGTAGTTGAGGCTTTCGAGCAGCTGCAGTGCGTAGGGATTGACCTCGCCCTTCGGCTGCGAACCGGCGGAAAAGGCCATGAACCTGCCGGCACCGATCCGATTGAGGATGGCTTCCGCCATGATGGATCGCGCCGAATTGGCGTTGCAAAGAAACAGCACGTTGTAGACATTGTCGCTCATCTCAAGACCTCCTTGGCAGGCGACTGGATGATGGGGGCGGCAGATTCCGGTAAGGTGTCTTTGCCGAGATACCGACAAGGGCGACGTAGAAAGGTTTCACGACCGTTTGATGACAATCTGTCAGATAATACGCTTGCGTGCCGATGATCGACTTGCGTTGGCAGGCTTGCCCCGTTGGACATCTCTGCGACTATCGAATGAGAGAAGGCCGCATCGATGAGTGCGCCAAAGACTTTCGAAGGCGAAGACGGCAAGGCAAGCCGTGCGGCGGGCTTCTTCCGCTCGCGCTGGCAAGGCACGGCCCCGCTTGACCGGCTGTTCTGGCGCGATCTTGTCCTTGTCGGCACGGCGATCAACATCGCAGTGTCTGTGCTGGCGCTGATCCTGCTCGGGCTGAAGCTGCCGCTCGCTCTCGTTCTGGCGGTGCATTTCGCGCCAGTGCCGTATAATTTCTTTCTGACTTTCGCGGTATGGCGGACCGCCGAGAAATCCGGCGGCGTCAAGGCTTCGCTGATGACGCTGGGGGCTGTGCTGTGGCTGGTCCTGGTGGTGGTGGTCTGACGGGACAGTGCTGCCGACAAAGGACGGCCGAAGCCGCCAGTCAGGCGGCCGGCTCGAATTTCAGCGCGACGCCGTTGATGCAGTAGCGCAGGCCGGTCGGCGGCGGGCCGTCCTCGAAGACGTGGCCGAGATGGCTGCCGCAGCGGGCGCAGTGGCATTCGGTGCGGACCATACCGTAGCTGCGGTCGACGGTTGTCTCGACCGAACCGGGCACCGGGTCGTTGAAGCTCGGCCAGCCGGTGCCGCTCTCGAACTTCAGCTTGGATTCGAACAAAGGCTGGTCGCAGCCGACGCAGGAAAAGGTGCCGGCGCGCTTCTCGTGGAGCAGGGCGCAGCTGCCCGGCCGCTCGGTGCCGTGGTTGCGCATCACCGCATATTGCTCCGGCGTCAGCCGGGCGCGCCATTCGGCATCGGTGCGGGTGACTGGGTAGGTTTGACTATCCATTTTTTGCCTCTTAGTTCATGCCGCTATTTGGGGTTGTCTTCCCAAGTTCGCCTAAAATAGGCATTTGTTACGGCGTTTGCCGGTATTTCCGATGCTGCCGCGAAGAATTCCTCAGGCGATCGCCGCGAGATACCGCGCAACCGACCCTGCAAATACCGTCTTTGCATCTCCGAGGACGTTCTGGTTCCACCATGCGCCGTAGATATGGTCGAACGCGAAAGGCTCTAGCGCAGCCTCGATGCCGAGCACTTTCGCCGCATTGAGCGGGATGTAGTTCGGGTAGCTGTACATAAAGCTGACATGGCGGCGCGTTGGGGTCACCTGCAAGATGTCGCCGGCCAGGATGGCGTCGCCGCCGTCGCGCTTCCAGTGCAGCACCTGGCCCCCGGCAAAGTGACCGCCGCAACGGATAAGTGTCAGCGAGGGGTTTAGGGCGCGCGTCTCGCCCTCCCAACTGATAACAGCCGGATGCGGCCGCATGATCCACTTGCGGTCATCGGCGTGCAGATAGATCGGCACACCGCCAAACGCTTCGCTCCACTCGACCATTGCCGAATAATAATGGCAGTGCGAAATGGCGATCGCGGTGAGGCCGCCCCGTCGGTTGATTTCGGCCACCGCCTCGCTGCTGACCATCGAGATGCAGTCCCACAGCACATTGCCGTGCGGGGTTTGCGCCAGCAGCGCCCGCTGACCGATGGCGAAGCGCGGCTCGATGCCGAAGGCGAGCACGCCGGCATCGTCTTTCATCACGATCCGATGCCCGGCGGCGAGCTCTTCCGGCGTGATCCAGGCCTGGCCCTCCCAGCGCACATATTGCCGCTCGTCCTCGCAGATCGGGCAATGTTGCGGCGGCGTCGTTGCCGCTGCGAACTGGACGCCACATTGCAGGCAGAGGAAACAGGTCGGCCGTCCTGTTTTGCGTGGATCCATTCAGTGCTTCCTTGAAAGTTGCTTCGTCGCGGCTTCGAGCCCGGCGAGCGTCAGCGGAAACATGCGGCCGCCAAAGATATCGCGGATCATGGCGATCGAATGAGTATAGCCCCAGTGTTTCTCATTTTCCGGGTTGAGCCACACCGCGCCCGGCCATTGCTGCAGCAGACGGCCGAGCCAGACGACGCCGGCCTCCGGATTCCAGTGCTCGACCGAGCCGCCGGGATGCGCGATCTCATAGGGGCTCATCGAGGCATCGCCGACGACGATCACCTTGTAGTCCGGACCGTATTTGTGGAGCAGATCGAAGGTCGGGATTACCTCCGCATGGCGACGGCGATTGTCCTTCCATACGCCCTCGTAGAGGCAGTTATGGAAGTAAAAATATTCGAGCTGGCGGAATTCGGCGCGGGCGGCCGAAAACAGCTCCTCGACGCTCCTGATGTGGTCGTCCATCGAGCCGCCGACATCGAAGAACATCAGCAGCTTCACGGCATTGCGCCGCTCGGGCCGTGTCTGCACGTCGAGATAGCCATGTTCGGCCGTGGCGTGAATGGTGCCGGGCAGGTCGAACTCCTCCTCGGCGCCTTCGCGCACCCAACGGCGCAAGCGCTTCAGCGCGATCTTGATGTTGCGGGTGCCGAGCTCGACGGCATCGTCGAAATTCCTGAACTCGCGCTTGTCCCAGACTTTCACCGCACGGCGGTTGCGGCTTTCGTGCTGGCCGATGCGAACGCCTTCGGGATTGTAGCCATAGGCGCCGAAGGGTGAGGTGCCGCCGGTGCCGATCCATTTCGACCCGCCCTGGTGGCGGCCCTTCTGTTCCTCCAGCCGCTTCTTCAGCGTCTCCATCAGCTTTTCGAAACCGCCCAGGGCCTCGACCAGCTTTTTCTCTTCGTCGGTCAGGTGCTTTTCGGCAAGCCGCCGCAACCATTCCTCCGGAATGTTTTCGACGTCGACCGCATTTTCGCCAGCCTGCGCCTCAACGCCCTTGAAAATGTGTGAAAAGACCTGGTCAAAACGGTCGATGTGACGCTCGTCCTTCACCAGTGCTGAGCGGGCGAGATAGTAAAAACCCTCGACGTCATAGTCGACCAGCCCCGCCTCCAGCCCTTCCAGCAGCGACAGATACTCCCGGAGCGAGACCGGAATCCGCGCAGCCTTCAGTTCGAGGAAGAAGGGGATGAACATCGCATCAATTATAGCAGATCATACTCGATGAAGCCGGTGCGGCGCGCCACGTGATCGTAGAGCTTGCGCGCGGTGGCGTTGGTCTCGTGCGTCATCCAGTAGACGTTCTTGACGCCGATCTTGCCGGCTTCCTGCTTGACCGCCTCGATCAGGGCGGCACCGACGCCTTTGCCGCGCACATCCGGGTCGGCGAACAAATCCTGCAGATAGCAGTTGTTCATCTGCGACCAGCAGGAGCGATGGTAGAGATAATGCGTCAGGCCGACCGCCTTGCCGTCGAGGGTGGCGATGAACCCCTTCGGTTCGAATTCACCTTCCATGAACAGCCGCTTCCAGGTGACGGCGTAGACCTCTTCCGGCAGCTTGGTTTCGTAGAAGGTGAGATAGGCAGTCCACAAGCGCCGCCAGTCGGCGTGGTCGGATTGCGCAAGTGGGCGGACAATAATCTCGGTCATTTCGTTTCCTTCCGAAGCTTCGGGCCCAAGCTGCCCCGGTGCAGGGCTGGCGGCAACGGTCCAGCGACGGGAAAGCGCTGTCCGATCCCTTTCGCTCGCTGCGCGGGCCGCTCCTACCCCTGCCTTCTCGCCATGAATGCCAGGCGCTCGAACAGATGGACGTCCTGTTCGTTCTTCAAAAGCGCGCCGTGCAGTTTGGGGAGCGCGTTCTTCGGGTCGGCGCGCAAATCCTCGGGCGCGATGTCGTCGGCGACCAAGAGCCTGATCCAGTCGAGTGCCTCGGAGGTCGATGGCTTCTTTTTCAGACCTGGCACGTCGCGGATCTCGTAGAACTGGGTCAGTGCGGCGCGCACCAGGTTCTGCTTGATGCCGGGATAGTGCACGTCGACGATCCTGTGCAGCGTCTCGACATCGGGAAAGCGGATATAGTGGAAGAAGCAGCGGCGCAGGAAAGCGTCCGGCAGTTCCTTCTCGTTGTTGGAGGTGATGATGACGATCGGGCGCACAGCGGCGCGGACCGTTTCGCCGGTCTCGTAGACGAAGAACTCCATCCTATCGAGTTCCTGCAACAGATCGTTGGGGAATTCGATATCGGCCTTGTCGATCTCGTCGATCAGAAGCACGACCTTCTTGCCGGCGGCGAAGGCGTCCCACAGCTTGCCGCGTTTGATGTAGTTCCTGATGTCGTTGAAGCGCTCGTCGCCGAGCTGGCTGTCGCGCAGCCGCGAGACGGCGTCATACTCGTAGAGGCCCTGCTGCGCCCTTGTCGTCGACTTGACGTGCCATTCGATCAGCTTAAGGCCGAGCGCGGCCGACACTTGCCTGGCCAGTTCGGTCTTGCCGGTGCCGGGCTCGCCCTTAACCAGCAATGGCCGCTCGAGCGCGATCGCCGCATTGACCGCCACCATCAGATCCTTGTCGGCGACATAGGTCGCCGTGCCTTCGAAACGCATTCTTGCTCCTCGTTTTTTCATGGCAACCGTAAGGAGACGGCCCAGCCTGTGCAAGGCGCCGCGGCGAGGCCGCGGTGAAAGCTTGTGCCGCGCAGCTGCAAGGCAGGACCTGGTGACGAATTAAGCCACGGAGCATGGCCGTCTCTCTGGCGCTTGGCCGATCGCCAGCCTATATTGGTCGTGACGGTCTGCGCTTCCCGGCAGGAGAACATTTTCCCCGGGGCCTTAATGATCCCTAGGGAGCTGTCCCTGGGAAGACCCGTGGGTTTTCTCATACGGCGCCCACCTACTTTGTAGGTTCCCGGGATCGCTCTCTCCACCGGTTGTGTGGATCGTCACTCGACGCAAAGGATTTACTGACGCTTCGGTGGGTCATGCGGTAGAAAACGTCGCTCCCAAAGCTCCAACCAGATCCGACCTTTCTACCTTGGCTCCATGACCTCTCCCAAAGACCTGAAGAAACATCTCCGCAAGGAAGCACTCGGGCGCCGCGATGCGCTCGATCCGTTCGGGCGGGTGGAGGCAGCGCTCGAAATGGCCGAGGCGGCGCGGGACAGCATTGCGATAGAGCCGGGCCAGATCGTCTCCGGCTTCTGGCCGATGCGCTCGGAAGTCGACGTCCGGCCGCTGATGTTCGCCTTGCGCGAAAAGGGAGCAAGGCTTTGCCTGCCGGCGATTCTCGACAAGACCACCATCGTCTTTCGCGAACTGGTGCGCGGCGCACCGATGATCGACATGGGGTTCGGCACCGTCGGGCCACATGAAGAGGCCGAGGTGCTCGATCCCCAGGTGATGCTGGTGCCGCTTGCCGCCTTCGATGCACGAGGCCACCGGATCGGCTATGGCGCCGGTTATTACGACCGCGCGATCGCGCGGCTGGTCGACAAGGGGCAGCCGCCCAGGCTGATCGGCATTGCTTTCGAGTGCCAGGAGGTGGCCCTGGTTCCGGACCAGCCGCATGACGTGATCATTCCGGAAATACTCACCGAGAGCGGGTTGCGCCGGTTCGCGCCGAAATTGTAGATAAGTTCCTGACGCATGATCTTTTCCGAAAGTCATGCAGCTTTAAAGTCATGCAGCTTTCTTGCTTCGCTGACCTTCGGCTCGGGATCATGTTTATATGAGACTTCTCTTCCTCGGCGATATGGTCGGCAAGACGGGACGCACGGCGGTGTGGGAACAACTGCCCGGCCTGATCTCGGATTTCAAACTCGACTTCGTTATCGTCAACGGCGAGAACGCCGCCGGCGGCTTCGGCATCACCGAAGAGATCTTTCGCGAGACGATCTCGGCGGGCGCCGATGTCGTCACCACCGGCAACCATGTCTGGGACCAGCGGGATGCGCTGGCTTTCGCGCCGCGCGAGGAACGGTTCCTGCGTCCGTCCAATTTCCCCAAGGGCACGCCGGGGCGGGGCTCCGGCGTTTACATCGCCAGGAACGGCGCGCGCGTTCTGGTCGCCAACATCATGGGCCGGGTGTTCATGCATCCCGAACTCGACGATCCGTTCCAGGCCGGCGAGCGCGAGCTTGCCGCCTGCCCGCTCGGCGAGCAGGCCGATGCGGTGGTCATCGATTTCCATGCCGAGGCGACCTCTGAAAAAATGTGCTTTGCGCATTTCGTCGACGGCCGCGCCAGCCTGGTCGTCGGCACCCACACGCACCAGCCGACCGGCGACCACCAGATCCTCAATGGCGGCACCGGCTATATCTCCGACGCGGGCATGTGCGGCGACTACGATTCTTCGCTCGGCATGGACAAGGAGGAGCCGCTCAACCGGTTTCTGTCGAAGGTGCCGAAAGGGCGCTTCGAGGCGGCGACCGGCCCGGCGACATTGTGCGGCGTCGGCGTCGACATTTCGGATCGCAGCGGCCTGACCGAGCGGATTGCGCCGTTTCGTCGCGGACCGCGGCTGGAGGAAACGGCGCCATCGTTCTGGTCATGACATTGATGTAAGCGATTGTACTACCTAATTGCCGGCTACGCCTGCTTCAGATCGTAAGAGGGGACGACCTCCATGCAGCTCATCGAATTCCTGGCGCCGCATTTCGCCTTTGTCTCCGATCCGACCGCATGGGTAGCGTTGCTGACGCTGATTGTGCTGGAGGTCGTGCTCGGCATCGACAATCTGATCTTCATCTCGATCCTGACCAACAAATTGCCGGAGGCACAAAGGGCCCGCGCCCGGCGGCTCGGCATTTCTGCCGCGCTGATCATGCGGCTGGTTCTGCTTGCCACCATCTCGATCATCGTCCAGTTGACGGCGCCGGTATTCACTGCCTTCGGCCATGGCTTTTCCTGGCGCGATCTGATCCTGATCGCCGGCGGCCTGTTCCTCGTCTGGAAGGCGACCAAGGAGATCCACCACACGGTCGATCTCGAGGATCACCAGGACACGATGATGGGCGACACGCTGCAGCTTTCGCTGGCCGGCGCTATCTTCCAGATCCTGCTGCTCGACCTCGTCTTTTCGATCGATTCGATCATCACCGCGGTCGGCATGACCGACGAGATCGCCATCATGTACATCGCCGTGATCGTGGCGGTCAGCGTGATGATGCTGGCGGCCGGGCCGCTCGCCAATTTCATCGCCAAGAACCCCAGCATTGTCATGCTGGCGCTGAGCTTCCTGCTGATGATCGGCATGACGCTGATCGCCGACGGCATGGGCTTCCATGTGCCGAAGGGCTACATCTACGCCGCCATGGGTTTTTCCGCCCTTGTCGAGGGCCTCAACATGCTGGCGCGGCGTCGGAGGAGGGCAAAGGCGGGCGCGGGGCACTGAAGTTGGCGGAGCGAAGCGACGGCGCGAAGGCCTGAGCTCTGCCTCAATTGTCGCGGCCATGCAGAACCTTTGAGACGTCGGAGGGACAGCCCCCTCTGTCCTGCCGGACATCTCCCCCGCAAGGAGGGAGATTGGCAGCTTTAGCGCTCCGCTCGTCCTGCAGCGTTGGAGACTGGCGAAAGCCGAAGTGATATCCAATCCCCCCTTGCGGGTCCCCTCATCGGGGAGATGTCCGGCAGGACAGAGGGGGGTGGGAAGGATCGCTGCAGAATGGCTTTTGGCACCCGAAGACCTTAGTCGGTCGGCACGCCCTTCGGGTGACGGTCGCCGATCAAGCCAAGCGTCAGGCCTTGCTCCAGCCACGCCTTGGCGCCGGCGAGCACCAGCGCGAAGCCATCGGTCGAGCCGATCGCCTGCTTGACCTGCTCGTCGGCACTGCCGGCAAAACCGAAATTGCGAACCTCGACAAAGGTCGTGCCGCCCGGCAGCTCGGTAAAGGTCCAGACCACCGTTGTCGGCGGATCGCTCCATTGCATGACGATTTTGTCGTCCCGGACGATCTCGCTGACCGTGACCGGCGTCGAGACGCCATACATGCGCCATTCCCAGCGAACCTCGTTGCCGCTGTCCAACCTGTCGCTGCCATGGGTGAACCAGAATTTCGTCGTGATCGCCGGATCGACGATGGCTTCGAACACTTCTGCGACCGGCCGCCGGATCAGCATGCCGGCTTCGGCGGTCGGTGTCTCACGGATGTCCATTTCGTCCTCCTTCCGAACAGGTCTCCGTCACCATGCGTCGGGTTCGCGCACCAGGTGAATGATGTTGGCCGGATTGGTGATCCAGCCGCCGCGAAAACCTTCGCCGAGCGCCTCGATGGCGTCGCAGCGCACGACGCCGGCCTTGGCGAGATGATCGGCGGCGGCCGGAAAATCATCGGTGAACAGCTCCAGCCAGACCTCGGCCTGGCTCAGCATCGGCGCCTCGTCGATCCACAGGCGATTGGGACCGAGTTCGAAACCGATCGCCGGCGCCTTGGCCGTGAACGGCTTCAGGCCGACGACATCGCGGTAGAAGGCGATCGTCTCCTGGTATTGGTGTGGCGGCACCTTCATGGCGATGTTGATGCCGCCGTTGATCTTCGCAGCCATTCTTTCCTCCGTCTTCTCAGATATTGTCTTCGCTCGCCGGCTCGCCCTTCATCTCGCTGCGATAGTAGCCGTCGCGCAAATTGATCCCGTATTCGACATAGGCCTTCATGCAGGCCAGCATCTGCGACCAGCCCTCGCAATTGAGGTAGGACTTCTTCAGGCCGACCGCGTCCTCGTGCCAGCCGGCCTCGGCGATGGTGACGAAGGTGCCGCCGTCGTCTAGCGGCTCGAAATTCATCTCGATGCGCGTCTTGTAAGCCGGCTTGCCGTCGGCGTCGGTGGCGTCCCAGCGCAGCACGATGCGGTTGTCTTTATCCACTTCGTCGACCTCGACCGGGACCTTGCCCCACCAGACGACCTTGGCGCCGGCCACCAGCGGGGCACTGGCGCCGCCGATTGTGGTGAAATAGCCGCTGAGTTTGTTCGGGTTGACGACCGCGTCGAAAACTTCGGCGACCGGTTTGCCGATGCGGCCCGAAACTCTGAATCCAAGAGACATATCCACAGCTCCTTCCTTGATCGGATCGATATTATGTTATAAAAATATAACATGTCAAGCAAAGCGCAGGACGACAATGTTTTCAAGGCGCTGGCGCATCCGCGCCGGCGTGCGCTGCTGGACGAGTTGAAAGACGCGCCGCGGACCACCGGCATGCTGTGCGATGCCTTTCCCGACATGGACCGCTGCACCGTCATGCTGCATCTGAAAGTGCTGGAGGAAGCCGACCTGGTGGTGGCGCGGCGCGAGGGGCGCGAGCGCTGGAACCATCTCAATGCGCTGCCGATCAAGCAGATCCACGACCGCTGGATCAGCCAGTACGCCACGCATGCGATCAGCATTCTCGACCGGCTGAAATCCGATCTGGAGGGGTGAAATGGCCGCAGGAAAGCAGCTGGCGGTTACGTTGCCGCACCACCCTCACGGCGCGGCTGGACGAATTGAGCCGATTTATCTATAAGCCGGCCATTCCGACATAGAGCGCCGTACGTCCATCCGGACGCACCATGGACGTTCTGAAATTTTGACTTCGAGCATTTTGGCAAAAGGCGAGGTAATTACTTCGCTGCAGGATGCTCTAGCCGAGAAGACGACAGGGGTGCCATGGCTGGCCATTCACAGTTCAAGAACATCATGCACCGCAAGGGCCGCCAGGACGCGGTGCGGTCGAAAATGTTTTCCAAGCTGGCGCGCGAAATAACCGTCGCCGCCAAGAGCGGCACGCCGGATCCGTCGATGAACCCGCGCCTGCGTCTTGCCGTGCAGAACGCCAAGGCGGTGTCGATGCCGAAGGACAACATCCAGCGCGCCATCAACAAGGCGTCGATGGGCGACGCCGAGACTTACGAAGCTGTGCGCTACGAAGGCTATGGGCCGGGTGGCGTTGCGCTGATCGTCGAGGCGCTGACCGACAACCGCAACCGCTCGGCGTCGAATGTGCGCGCCGCCTTCACCAAGGCTGGCGGGGCGATGGGCGAAACCGGCTCGGTGTCGTTCATGTGGGACCGTGTCGGCGAGATCTTCTATCCGGCGTCAGTCGGCAGCGCCGAGAAGGTCATGGACGCGGCGATCGAGGCCGGGGCCGACGACGTCCAGTCGGACGAGGAAGGCCACACGATCTATTGCGCGTTCGAGAACCTCGGCGAGGTGTCGAAGGCGCTGGAAGGCGCGCTCGGCGAGGCTGAATCGGTGAAGCCGATCTGGAAGCCGCAAACCAACATCGCGGTCGACGAGGAGCGGGCACAGTCGCTGATGAAGCTGGTCGCCACGCTCGAGGACGATGATGACGTGCAGAGCGTCTACGCCAATTTTGAGGTCGACGACGAGACCATGGCGAAGCTCAGCGCGGCATGAGCGGAGCTCAGCCAGACATGAGCGGAGCTCAGTCCGACATGAGCGGACAGGCGCTGCCCCGCGTCCGCATCACTTATTGCACGCAGTGCCAGTGGCTGCTGCGGGCCGGCTGGATGGCGCAGGAGCTGCTGTCGACCTTCGGAACGGATCTGGGCGAGGTCACGCTGGTGCCGGGCACCGGCGGCATTTTCACCATTTCCTGCAACGACACGCTGGTCTGGGACCGCAAGCGCGATGGCGGCTTTCCCGATGCCGCAAGGCTCAAGCAACTGGTTCGCGACGTGATTGATCCGGATCGCGATCTCGGCCATGCCGATCGTAAGGGCCACAAGTCAAAAGACCCTGCCTGACGCAAGGTCTCTTAGATTTCTGCCCTAATTCACCGCCACGCCACGATGAAGCAGCCCAGCGCCACGATGGCGGTGATGGTGCGGACGTGGTTCCACATCACCCAGTCCCTGAGATAGGTGGCCCACACGGCGGCGCCGTTGGCGCTTGCCGGATCGACGGCGGCCAGCGCGTTGTTGAGCGGCACGTTGAAAATCATCGTCACGATCAGGTTGCCGACGAGATAGATCAGGGCGCCGGCGAGAAGCCACAACGAGCCCGGTTGGCCCCATCCGATGACAGCGCCGGCGGCGAGGACAAGGCAGACCAGCCCGGTGCCGAAAAGCGCGGTCATGAACATCGGCGTCACCGCAGTGACGTTGATCGAATTCATGGCGGCGATGCCGCCCGCGGCCGGCATGCGGGCGAGGCCCGGCATGACGAAGCTGGAAAAGGCGAAGAAGACACCAGCGACGACGCCCGAGCCGAGCGCGGCGATGAAGGTGAGGGTGGGGAGCAGCTTCATGATCATGTCAGTCACTCCAGGTGCCCGTAGCGGCGGTTTCGGTTGCATAGGCGGAAAAGTCTTTCGGCGCGCGGCCGAGCACCCGCTCGACGCCGTCGGTCAGCGCCTCGTTGCGGCCGTCGAGCACCTCGGTGAACAGTTCGTTGAGCAGCCAGGCGAACTCGGCCGGCAACTCGTACCCGGCTACTGCGGCGGTGAACTCGGCATGCGAAATCCGTTTGAACCGGATGTCACGACCGCTCGCCTTGCTGATCTCGGCGACCGCGTCGGCGAAGCTCAGCAGCCGTGGTCCCGTCAGCTCGTAAAGCTGGCCGATATGGCCTTGCCGGGTAAGCACCGTCACGGCGGCGTCGGCAATGTCGTCGGCGTCGACGAACGGTTCTCCGACAGTGTCGACCGGCAAAGCCACCTCACCGGCGAGAAGCGGATCAAGCAAAAAACTCTCGCTGAAGTTCTGGGAAAACCAGGCGCAGCGCAGGATCGTCCAGTCGGCGCCTGAGGCTTTCAGCATCTCTTCGGCGCGTTGCGCTTCCGTTTCGCCGCGCCCCGACAGCAGCACCAGCCGGCGCACACCGCTTGCCACGGCCAGGTTGGCGAAGGCGCCGACCGCTTCGGCCGCACCGGGCACCGCAAGATCAGGATAGTAGCTGATGTAGACGGCGCCGACACCGTCAAGTGCGGGGGCCCAGGTCGCGTCGTTTTCCCAGTCGAAGGGCGGCGTGCCCGAGCGCGAGCCGATGCGTACCGGCAAGCCCTGCGCCGTCAGCCTGTCCGCGAGACGACGGCCGGTCTTGCCGGTGCCGCCGAGGATCAAAGTCGGTTTCTTTGCTGCTGTGTCGATCATGGTGATTTTCCTTTGTTTACAAACATGAGCAATCCTCACATTTGCAAAACGTGATAAACCCTCGTATTTTGTGAGTCAAGCTAATTTGTTGATTGTTCGTCAGGAGACAGTGATGGAAGGCTCGACCTTATCGAGTTCACAGGATGGTCAGATCGCATCGCCACGCCGGGCACCAAGCCAGCAGCGCAGCCGCGAGCGGGTCGAGCGGATGCTGGCTGCCGCCTCCGCGCTGATCGCCGAGCAAGGCAGCGATGCCATGCGCATGGGCGAAGTGGCGGAACGGGCCGGCGTGTCGATCGGTTCACTCTACCAGTTCTTCCCGGACAAGCGGGCGATCATCTGGGCACTGGCCGAGCGCTACACCGTTCAAAGCCAGGCCTGCATCGCGGCAGCACTTGCACAGGTTAGCGACGCCGAAGGGCTGCGGCGGGCATTTTCCGAGCTGGTGGATATTTATTATGGGCTGTTCCTGGCGGAGCCGGTGATGCGCGACATCTGGTCGGGTACACAAGCCGACAAGGCGCTGCGCGAACTCGAGCTTGCGGACAGCCGGGCCAATGCCGAATTCCTCACAGCGGTGCTGAAGCGGCTGCGGCCTGCCGCCGATCCGGCGGCGCTGGAAACGACGGCGCTTCTCATCTGGCAGATGGGCGAGGCAACCATGCGGCTGGCGATCTCGGTCGGTCGAAAGGAAGGCGACGACTTGGTCGCCGCCTACAAGCGCATGGCGCTGCGCGAGCTGGTCGACGAATAGAGCCGCATTCCGGCAACAAAAAACCCGCCACGAGGGCGGGTTCTTGATCTACGAAAGGCCTGCGGCTTAGAGCCCAAAACCTTCGAAACGCTTCTTGAACTTCGACAGGCGGCCGCCGCGGTCGAGCAGGGTCTGCTGGCCGCCGGTCCAGGCCGGATGGGTGGTCGGATCGATGTCGAGGTTCATCGTATCGCCTTCCTTGCCCCAGGTCGAACGGGTCATGTATTCGGTGCCGTCGGTCATGACGACCTTGATGGTGTGGTAGTCGGGATGGATGTCGGTCTTCATTGTGCTATTCCTGGTTCGCTGGGGCTGCTGACGGGCATAAAGCCTGCGTCGATGCGCCCCTTTTTAAAACTCGAAGCCGCAGCTATTGAGGAGCCACGGCTTTTAAAAACGGTCGGCGAGCCTATACATCAGCCGGAATTGAATCACAAGGCCGCGGTAAGCGCATATTGAGGCGCATGCCCAGAAGAGCCAGAGGAAACGGTCATGGCGCACACCAGCGGCGATGCAGACGAGCGTAGGCGCTCGCTCAAGCCGCTGCGGCGCCTGTTCCCCTACATCACCCGCTACCGGAAAATGATCATTGGCGCGGTCGTCTCGCTGACCATTGCTGCGGCGACAACGCTGGCGCTGCCGCTCGCCGTACGGCGGATGATCGATCACGGCTTTTCCGCCTCCAATTCCAGTTTCATCGCCGAGTACTTCGCCATGCTGGTGGTGATGGCTGCCTTGCTCGCTGCGGCGTCAGCCAGCCGCTACTATTTCGTCATCACGCTGGGCGAGCGCGTCGTCGCCGACATCCGCAGCGATGTGTTCCGCCATGTCACGACGCTGTCGCCATCCTTCTTCGACACCGCCCAGTCGGGCGAGATCGTCTCGCGCCTCGCCGCCGACACGACGCAGGTCAAGTCGGCGGTCGGCGCCACCGCATCGGTGGCGCTGCGCAACGTCATCCTGGGTCTCGGCGCCGTGGCGATGATGGTCTTCACCAGCCCGAAGCTGTCGGGTCTTGTCATCGCCGCCATCCCGGTGATCGTGCTGCCGCTGGTCGCCTTCGGCCGCTCGGTGCGGCGCAAATCGCGGCTGGCGCAGGACACGCTGGCCGACGCCACGGCCTATGCCAGCGAGCAGATCGGCGCGGTGCGCACGCTGCAGGCCTTCACCAACGAGAAGCTCGTCACCGGGCATTTTTCATCTGCCGTGGAAGCCGCGTTCGAGGCGGCGCGATCTTCGATCTTTGCCCGCTCCTTCCTCACCTTCTTCGCCATCTTCATGATCTTTTCCTCGGTGGTGGCGGTGCTTTGGTTCGGCTCGCGCGACGTGCTCGACGGCACGCTGTCGCCGGGCACGCTCGGCCAGTTCCTGCTCTATTCGGTGTTCGCCGCCGGCGCGCTCGGCGCGCTGTCGGAAGTATGGGGCGAGCTTTCCCAGGCGGCGGGTGCTGCCGAACGGCTGACCGAGATCCTGGCCGAGAAGCCCGCGATCCAGGCCCCAGCGCATCCGAAACAGCTGCCGGCGACGGCCAGAGGCGCAATAAGTTTCGACGACGTGTCCTTCTCCTATCCCGCTGGGCCCGACCGCGTCGCCGTCCACGGTCTGAGTTTCCAGGTCAAGCCCGGCGAGACGGTGGCGATCGTCGGCCCGTCGGGCGCCGGCAAGAGCACCGTCTTTTCGCTGCTTCTGCGCTTCTACGACCCCGAGACCGGCAAGATCATGATCGACGGCGTCAATGTGCGCGAGGCCGACCCTGCCGCGATCCGGGAGCGCATCGCCATCGTGCCGCAGGATGTCACCATCTTCGCGGCCAGCGCGCGCGACAATATCAGCTTCGGCCGTCCGGACGCCAGCGACGCCGAGATCGAGGCGGCGGCCAAGGATGCGCTTGCCGACGAGTTCATCCTGAAGCTCGAAAAAGGCTATGCCAGCCAGGTCGGCGAGCGCGGCGTGACGCTGTCCGGCGGCCAGCGCCAGCGCGTGGCGATTGCCCGCGCGATCCTGCGCGACGCACCAATCCTACTGCTCGACGAGGCAACCTCGGCGCTCGACGCCGAAAGCGAAACGCTGGTGCAGACGGCGCTGGAGCGGCTGATGCAGGGCCGCACCACTATCGTCATCGCCCACCGGCTGGCGACGGTGCTGAAGGCCGACCGGATCCTGGTCATGGATGGCGGCTGCATCGTCGAGGAAGGCACCCACCAGAGCCTCGTTGGCAAGGGCGGCATCTATGCGCGGCTGGCGAAGCTGCAGTTCGAAACCGGCGCGAATGCTTTCAAGGGTGCCGCGGAGTAGGCCTTTCCACTGGCGTCAGTTCGCTTCGGCGTCCGAATAGGCGAAATTGTAGTTCCAAGCCGAGTTATCGTTGATCTTCTTGAGGGATTTCAAATAAGGGCCGATGCTCTTGGCGGGAACCTGACCGTTGATGGTCTTGAGAAACCAGTCGACCTGAAATTCGGTGGAGGTGCTCGTCCAACGAGCCTTGAATGCAACGTAGGGCGTAATCACGTCGTCATTGTCCTCGGGGCCCACGAAGTGGGCCTTCAGATTTCTGACCGTGCACCGGTGTCGTCGAAAGATCGGGCTGCCTAGCCAGATTGGCGCGCTCCTTTTCGAGGACGTCGGGCTCCGGCAGATATCTGATGCCGACATCCGATTTCGGAGCAAATTCCTTGGCGAGGTTATCGGCGTCGAGATCGTCTGCCGACAGATCGTAGGATTCGGTTACCGACACCAGATTCTTGTCGCGGCTGTCGTTCGTCACCAACGGCCCCAGGCTTTTCATTCCGGGATACTGGCGATTGTAATATTTGAGATAGTCGTCCGCGATCTTTGCCGCCGATTGCGAGACAAGCTTATAGCGCATGCTATCGGCATCCGCGCCCCAATAGGTAGTGGTAACCGTCAGTTTGAGCGGCTCGCCTTTGCGTTTGGGAAAATCGAATACCTCGTTCACAAAGGTGGTCGGCTGGTAGAGTTCGTTTCGGTCTATCTTTTCCATCGCCGCATTGTCGGCGACGATGGGCAGCGCAAAGCCGTAGTCGGGCGGTACAAGATTATCTGCCCTGCCTCCCTGAAGATAGTTGGTCGCGTCGATCCAGTACTTCTGGCTGTCGATGACGACCTTTACGATGATGTGGTCAAACGCCCTTATCGTCGGAAGTATCGTGGCGAGAGCAAGCCCTTCATCAAGATCCGTGAGAGCCACGTCCGCCTGGATTCCCAGTCGCCGCAGGCTGGAGGCGAGAAGCAGCGCCTTGTCCTTGCAATCGCCGAAGCCGCTTGCCACCACTGTCGTCGGGCTGCGCGGGATATAGGAACCACGGCCCATGGACAGGCTGACATAGCGGATGGTGTCCTGGACCAACCGCATTGCCTCGATCATCCTGTCTTCGGGCGCATCGTAGTTGGCGGCAATGGCATCGAGCTTCGATGCGAACTCTGCCGGCAGTTCCTCGTCCAGCCGATAATACGGAAGAACCGTGTCGACGATATCCTGCCAATTCGATGTCGAGGAGATTTCGATGGATGGATATGTGCGAAAGTCCGGCGGCAGATATTCCTGCGATTTCACCGGAGTCGGGTTGGCGCTTTGCCAAAGATAGGTGGAAGTTTCTCCCGTGGACTCGACATCCGGGCGCATGTCCGTCCTGACCTGTCGGAAATTCAGGGGCCGCACGGTTGGCCACGTCACTCTTTCGCGGATCAGAGCGATTGGTTCGTCCCAAGCCACGGCAAAGGAATGGAAAAGAAGATCCGTGCCGATGATCGGAGTCCTGACCGTGGTCTTGCCATAGTCGACGATGTCTCCGACCCGGACATCGTTGATGTTGACGTAAGCGGTAAGCCAACCATCGAAGAGGCCCTTCTCCGCATCCCTCTCGCGCCGAAACACGTCGAACTCAGCATCGGAAAGGTGCTTGATCACCACGCCGTCACGAATGATGTCGATCCAGTTCACGGTGACCTCGGACGTCGCAGGATCGAATTCAAAACTTATGGCAGCGCCGCGTTCCAGGCCAGTGCGGTCGACGATCTTGTAGGCATAGCGGTCGAAGATCTCCAATCCGCCAGGGCGCTTCCGGATCTGAAAATCCGACAGCAGGTTGGATATGCCGTTCTTGATCTGGCTGTCGAATTGCGGATCGGCCGTGGGAAGCGCGACTTGCTCGATCCAGTTGCCAAGGCTGCCCTTGTGCACGTTCGTACCGGCCATGGCCGGCCAGCAGACCGTGCAAATGACAATCAATACAGTGAGTCTTGCCAATACAGTGAGTCTGGCGACCACTGTTGTCGCCGCCTGAAAGTGCCCTGCCCGTCCCATCCCCTGTACGCCCCGCCAGATTACAGTCGAACACCATTAGTGATAGAAAAGTAAATTGCGTCCTGCAAGGCAGGGTGGTTTGGCGGGGACCGAGAACGGCGGATCATGCGGTATCTCTGGAGAACACCAATGATCGGTCAGGCGGGACGGGTCGGAGGGGGCGGCCCTAGGCGCCGTAGCGCTTCTTCAGGTGATCGGTGAAATGTGCGGCGTTCAGTTTCTCGCCGGTGGCGCGTTCGAGCAGTTCGGGCGTCGACCAGCGCGAGCCTTGCGACCAGATCTTTTCACGGCGCCAGTCGTTGATCGCCGCGAAATTCCCCTTGGCGAGGTCTTCGTCGGCGGAGGGATGATCTCTGGTCAGCGCCGCCCATTGCTGCGCCGCCATCATGGCGCCCAGCGTGTAGGAGGGGAAATAGCCGAAGGCGGCACCCGGCCAGTGCACGTCCTGCATCGGCCCGTCGGCCGGGTTGTCGATGGTCGACAGGCCGAGATAGTCGCGCATATTGGCGTCCCAGGCCTCGGGCAGGTCGGCCGCCTCCAGCCGCCCCGAGACAAGCTCCTGCTCCAGCTCGAAGCGCAGGATGACGTGCAGCGGATAGGTGACCTCGTCGGCGTCGACGCGGATCAGACCGCGCTCGACCCGATGCACATGCGGCAGGATGTCGTCGATCGACCAGATCTCGCCGAGGTGCCGTTCGACCACAGGCAGCGCCCAGCGCCAGAATTCGAGATTGCGGCCGATCTGCTTTTCGACGAACAGGCTCTGGCTTTCATGCACGGCCATCCCGCGCGCCTTGCCGAGCGGCCAGTGCGCCCACGCCTTCGGCAGGTTCTGTTCGTAAAGCGCATGGCCGGTCTCGTGCAGCACGCCCATCAGCGCCGACAGGAAATCGGAGGTCCTGTAGCGGGTGGTGATGCGCACGTCGCTCGGCACGCCGCCGCAGAACGGATGATGTGATACTGACAGCGAGCCGTGGGTGAGGTCGAAGCCGACCGCCGCCATCATGGTGAGGCCAAGCTCGCGCTGCTTTTCGATCGCATAGCTGCCCGAAAGCGGCTTCAGCGGATGTTTCGCCAGCCGCTCTTCCTGCACGGCCAGTGCCTCCGGCACGAAATCCCTTAGGAAGGTCTTCAGCTCGGCGAAGACCGGCGTGATGTCGGCGGCGCGGTTGCCGGGATCGTATTGCTCCATCAGCGCGTCATAGGGATCGAGGCCGAGCACGTCGGCGCGAAGTGCTGCTTCCTCGCGCACCAGCGCCACGATGCCTTCGAGCGCCGGCAAAAAACCTGCCCAGTCGTTCTTTGCACGCAAGTCGCGCCACAACTGCTCGGAGCGCATGCGCGCGGTCGTTTGACGCTCGACGAATTCGACCGGCAGACAGGTCAGGTTGGTGTATTGCCGCCGGAACTCCTTGACCGCTGCCTGCTGTTCTTCGTTCAGCGTTTCCTGTTCGGCGGCTGCGATCCAGTCGGCGATCTCCGGCGCTGTCGCTCTGGCGTGATGCATGCCGGCCAGCGCCGACATCGCCTCGGCGCGCTTTTCGCCGCCGCCGACGGCCATGTGGGTCGCCTCGTCGGCGCCGAGAATGGCGAGCGCATGCTCCAGTGCTTCGAGCTTGTGGCCGAGGTCGTCGAGTTTTTGAAAGGACATGGCGGGTTCCGCTGAATCTGAACGGCGGGAAAAGATACCAATGCGTAGGCATTGGCAACCCTGAAGGCCGTCGGCGATAGGCACATTGGTTTCCAGTACTTTGGCTGGGCCATGACCCGAAAATCGGAATCGATTTTGGGGAGGTTCATGCGGGGATTTGCTGCGCGGGCCTTCGGTGCGGAACGGATCCTGCGCAAAAATCAAAAGGATCATGCGCAAGATCAAACCGCGGCGCTGTCTAGTGTTCCGTCTCTGACGAAAGGATTCCCTTTAGCTCTCTGATGTGCGAGTCAGAGGGCATGTCAACTGAATCGGGCATCCGGTTGTCTCCTGAGGATCGGGCGACGCTGGAAGGTTGGGTGGCGGACCGCAACTCGCCACAGAAATGGGTTTGGCGGGCGCGGATCGTGCTGTTGTGGGCGGGCGGCGACCGCGTCACCGCGATTGTACGGACGACCGGCAAAACCAAGCGAACCGCCTATCGCTGGCGTGATCGTTACGTTGCGTGCGGCATTGAGGGGCTGAAGCGGGATGCCAGCCGGCCGAGCCGCAAGCCGCCGCTTTCGGCCGAGGTGATCAAGCGTGTGGTGGATATGACGCTGCATCAGAAGCCGCCGGCGGGCACCCATTGGTCGGTGCGCAAGCTCGCCAAGGTGGTTGGGCTCAGCCCGTCGAGCGTGCAGCGCATCTGGGCAGCGCACGGGCTGAAGCCGCATCTGATCAAAAAATTCAAGCTGTCCAATGACAAGGCGTTCGTCGAGAAGGTCCAGGACGTCGTCGGCCTTTATCTCAACCCGCCGGACAAAGCCCTGGTGCTTTGCGTCGACGAGAAGAGCCAAATCCAGGCGCTCGACCGCACGCAGCCGGGGCTGCCCATCAAGAAGGGGCGGGCCGGCACGATGACCCATGACTACAAGCGCAACGGCACCACGACACTGTTTGCCGCCCTCAACGTGGCCACCGGCAAGGTCATCGGCGAATGCATGCCGCGACACCGCCACCAGGAGTTCCTGCGCTTCCTGCGTACGATCGATCGCAACACGCCCAAGCACTTCGCCCTGGATTTGGTGGTCGACAACTACGCCACCCACAAGCATCCCAAGGTCAAAGCCTGGCTTGCCCGGCATAAGCGCTTCCGCCTCCACTTCACCCCGACCTCTGCCTCCTGGCTGAACCAGGTCGAGCGCTTCTTCGGGCTCATCACCGACGACGCCATCGCCGCGGCGTCTTTCGCAGCGTGACCGATCTGACGATCGCGATCGAGGCCTACCTGGAGCATCACAATGCCGACCCCAAACCCTTCATCTGGACCGCCAAGGCTGCTGACATCCTTGAAAAGGTCGCACGAGGGCGTCGAGTGTTAGAGTCACAACACTAGATGATTTCAGCGGCTTGGATATTTTGGGCCGTAGCCGTTGAGAGACCTGAGTGCGCAAGCCATGCGCTTCGTCCGGCTTGATCCGATTCGCCTGCATGGCGGCTCGGATTCCGGTATCCACGCTCTGTATCTGTTTGTCCAAGCTGCCTCACGCGAAGCGGCGCAGGCGCCAGCAAACGGAACGGTGATGAGAAATGTGGCGAGCGTTGCGGTCCTGCTAGCCCGCATTGCCGCCGTAATCCGGGCGTTCGCCTTGAGGCCAGCCCGGATCAGCGCTCGGTCAGTTTCAGCTCGATGCGGCGGTTCTTGTTGCGCGCGTCTTCGGTGTCGGCGGGGTCGAGCGGCTGGAATTCGCCGAAGCCGGCCGCAACCAGCCGGTTGGCCGGCACGCCGTTTTCGATCAGGAACTTCACCACCGAGGTCGAGCGCGCCGTCGACAGTTCCCAATTGTCGCGGTAACGGCCGGTGCCCGACAGCGGCTTGTCGTCGGTGTGGCCGTCGACGCGCAGCACCCAGTTGATCTCCGGCGGGATCTCCTTCTGCAGGTCGATGATGGCTCCGGCGAGCTTCTTCATCTCGACCTTGCCGGCGTCGTTGATCACTTCGGAGCCTGTCGGGAAAAGCACTTCCGACTGGAAGACGAAGCGGTCGCCGACGATGCGGATGTTCTCGCGGTCGGCGAGGATTTCGCGCAGGCGCCCGAAGAAGTCGGACCGATAGCGGTTCAGTTCCTGCACCCGTTGGGCCAGCGCGACGTTCAGGCGGCGGCCGAGATCGGCGATCTTGGTGTTGGACTCGCGGTCGCGCGCTTCGGACACGTTGAGCGCTTCTTCGAGCGCTCCGATCTGCCTGCGCAGCGCCGCGATCTGCTGGTTGAGGATTTCGACCTGGCTCAGCGCCTGCTGGCTGATCTGGCGCTGGTTGTCGAGTTCACCCGAAAGCGCGGTGGCGCGCTGGTTGGCCGCGTCGCCGGCACCGGCGCCTTGCGCCAGCAATTGCTCAAGCCTGCTCTTTTCCGCCTCCGACGCCGACAGCGACGCCTGCAAATTGGCGAGCGAATCTTCCTTGTCCTGTGTCGTCGAGCGCTCCAGCGCCAGAAGCTGGGTCAGTTCGTTGATCTGCAAATTGAGGCGATTGAGCACCGTGTCCTTGCCGGAGATTTCGCGGCCGAGCAGGAACTGCGCCAGCACGAAGACCGTGAGCAGGAACATGATCGCCAGCAGCAACGTCGACAGCGCGTCGACGAAGCCCGGCCAGTAATCGATACGGCGATCGGTACGCCGGCTCCTGGCGAGAGCCATGCTAATGGACTCCAGTCTTCTTCAGGGCGTCGGCGATCTTCTCCAGCGTATTGCGCATCGCCTTCTGCTCGTCCGACTGGGCCTCGACCCAGTCGCGCATGATCTGCTGCTCCGAGCGCATGTTCTTGACCAGGCCCGAAATGCCGTCGGCAAGGTTGGCCATGGCGGTGGCGACACGCGGATTGGCGCCGCCGCCATTCTCCTGCATGCTGCGCAGTCTTTCCGACAGGACGCGGATCTCGTCGGAGGATTCGGTCTTGGCCGGTTCGGCGACAACGATATCGGACGACAGGTCGGTGACCGAGGACAGCCAGTTTTCGAGCTCGGTGTAGAAGCGTGTCTGGGCGCGGCCAGCCTGCAGGTCGAGGAAGCCGAGCACCAGGGAACCGGACAGGCCAAACAGCGAGGACGAGAAGGCAGTGCCCATGCCGGCCAGCGGCGCGGAAAGCCCCTGCTTCAGCGATTCGAGCACGGCGGCGGCATCGCCGCTGCCGGGATCGAGCGACTCGATGGTTTCGCGGATCGAGCCGATCGTGTTGAGCAGGCCCCAGAAGGTGCCGAGCAGGCCAAGGAACACCAGCAGCCCGACAAGGTATCGCGAGGTATCGCGGCTTTCGTCGAGGCGGGTGGCGATCGAATCGAGCATGGTGCGCATCGAACTGGTCGAGAAGGCGATCGTCGACGAGCGGCCGATCATCGCCTTCATCGGCGCCAGTAGCACCGGTTCGGTGGTTTCGGAGCCGGCCCGAAAGGAGTTGACCCAGCGCACTTCGCGAAACAGCCGGCCGACCTGCACGAAGGCCAGCAGGATGCCGACCACCAGCACGCCGATGATCAGGCCATTGAGACCGGGATTGGTGGCGAAGGCGCTCGAGATCTGACGGGTCAGGATGGCGGCGATGAAGGCGACGATCATCAGGAAGATGACCATGGTCAGGAGAAAGACCTGCGGGCTCGACAATTTATGCGGATCGTACATCAGCACGTCGGAGCGTCTGCCCATGCCGAAGGATTTGAGAAAAGCCATCCGTGCCCCGTTTCCGATGCCACTGCCGCAACTTCACGTTTGACGGCGACTCTAAACGCAATTGTGACCAAATTGAATGGCGCTTGGCAATATTGCCAAGCGGACCACTGGCGTCAGAGTCGGTTGATGACCAGGCAGTCGACCATGGCAGCCAGGTGCAGGCCGGCGCCGGTGACGACAAAGCCGTGCCACAGCGCATTGTGGAAGCGCAGGCCCTTCCAGGCGAAGAAGATGACGCCGCAGGAATAGACGATGCCGCCGGCAACGATCAGCGCGATCGATGTCGTCGGCAATGTCTGGACGAGCGGCTCGACAAGAACGATGCCGCTCCAGCCGATGGCGAGATAGAAGACGACCGCCAGCCGGTCGAAGCGGCCGGGAAGAAGCACTTTGATGGCGATGCCGATCGCTGCCGCGACCCAGACCAGGACTATCATCGAGACGGCCAGCGGCGAGCCGTCGAGCTGGGCGAGGAAAGGCGTGTAGGTCGCGGCGATCAGCAGATAGATCGCGGCATGGTCGAAGCGCCGCAATATCCACTTGGCCGGCGAGACCGGCCAAAGATTGTAGGCCAGCGACACCGACAGCACGGTGAGCAGCGAAACCACGTAGAAAGCGGCGGCGACATATTCGCCGGGACCGGCATGGAACGCGGCCAGTGCCAGCAGCGCCGAGCCGGCGGCAATGGCGAGCACGATGCCCACCGCATGGACGATGCCGTCGGCGATCATTTCGGCGCGCGAATAGTGCCAGCGTCCCATGAAGGGGATTTCGATCTGGGATTCGGGGCCGATGTGCGTCATGAATGATCCTGCATCTCCCTATCTGGGCGGATGCCGGACAGTATTTCAAGCTTTGGTTGCGGTTTTGCGACTGCGGCGGTTCAGCGCGCCAAGCACGCTAGAGCCTAGCGCGGCGTCACCGGCTTCCTGACGGTCTTCAACAGCGCACGCTGGATGATCTCGTTGCCGGCGACGATCGAGCCGCCATCCAGCATGTTCTGCCCGCCGGCGAAGTCGGAGATGAAGCCGCCCGCCTCGCGGATCAGCAGGATGCCGGCGGCGACGTCCCAGGCCGACAGGCCGGTTTCCCAGAACCCGTCCATGCGGCCGGCAGCGACGTAGGCGAGATCGAGCGAGGCGGAGCCGAGGCGGCGCACGCCCGAGACTTCGGCCATCACGTTGCGCAGTTCGACCAAGAAATTGCCATGCTGTCCGCGCCCGAGATGCGGCACGCCGCAGCCGATCACCGTGTCGATCAGCTTGGTGCGGCCGGCGACTCGCAGCCGGCGGTCGTTCATGAAGGCGCCGCCGCCGCGCTCGGCGGTGTAGAGTTCGTCCATCGCCGGATTGTAGACGACACCGGCGACGATCTGGCCCTGGCGCTCCAGCGCGATCGAGATGGCGAACAGCGGAATGCCGTGCAGGAAATTGGTGGTGCCGTCGAGCGGGTCGACGATCCAGCGGTGCTGGCCGTCGTCGCCTTCGATCAGGCCGCGCTCCTCCATCAGGAAGGCATAGCCCGGCCGCGCCTTCGATAGCTCGGTGAAGAGTATTTCTTCTGCCTTGCGGTCGGCTTGGCTAACATAGTCGCCCGGCCCCTTCATCGAGACCTGCAGGTTCTGTACTTCGCCGAAATCGCGTGACAGCGAGCGGCCGGCCTTCATGGCGGCCTGGACCATTACATTGAGGATTGCGGAACGCGCCATTGTACTTCTTCCTGCTGCGCTTCTTCCTGCTGCCGGGCGCTTTAGTCGGCGCGGCGCACGTAAGTAATTTCGTTGGTGTCGACAATGATACGTTCGCCTGAACCGATGAACGGCGGCACCAGCACGCGGATGCCGTTTTCCAGCATCGCCGGCTTATAGGATGAGGCGGCCGTCTGACCCTTCACCACCGGATCGGCCTCGGTGATGGTCAGCGTCACCTGGTCGGGCAGTGAAATGCCGATCGGCCTTTCGTCATAGAGCTGGACCGTCACCATCATGCCGTCCTGTAGGAAGGCAGCGCGATCGCCGACGAAATCCTTTTGCAACTCAAGCTGCTCGTAGCTTTCGGTGTCCATGAACACCAGCGCGTCGCCCTGCTCGTAGAGGAAGGAGAAATCCTTCATCTCCAGCCGGATCTGTTCGACGGTTTCGGCGGAGCGGAAACGCTCATTGAGCTTGGTGCCGTTGATCAGGTTCTTCAACTCGACCTGGTTATAGGCGCCGCCCTTGCCTGGTTTGACAGCGTTGGTCCTGACCGCCACCCACAGGCCGCCGTCATGCTCGATGACGTTGCCGGGACGGATTTCGTTGCCATTGATCTTGGCCATGATGATGTGATCCGGAATGAGATTTTCGCGATGAAAGCGATTTGGCGCCTCCAAGACCACAAATCGCCAGGAGAGGCAAGGGAGTGGGCAGGAGGGGGCGAGGGGCGGAGTCATTCCCTCGCCAGCATCCAACCCGCGCCGCTGCCAGATATTCACCGCCCGTGCGCTTTACGGAAGGCGGTTGGCCCTCTGTAGCGCCTGCTTCGTCTGGTCGTCAGTCAGGCCCTGCAGAAAATCGTCCATCTGCGGATCGATGAGCCCGGCGCGACGGGCGACGACGTACCAGGCGCCGGCAAGGATCGGATCCGGATCGGCGCCGATGCCGCCCATGTAAAGCTTGGCGAGGCGGTTCTGGGCGGCGACATTGCCGCCCTCGGCGGCCTGTTTCATCCAGCCGAAGCCAGACTTGAGGTCGCGGGCGCCACCACGTCCCTCGATCATCCACGCGGCGAGATCGATCTGCGCCGTGTCATAGTTCTGCCGTGCTGCCTGCGCCAGCAGGCCTCGCGCCTGGACATCGTCGCGCGGCTTGCCGCCGACGCCATTGGCATAGACCTGCGCCATCGCATATTGCGCGTCGGCAAGGCCGGTCGCGGCGGCGCGCTGATAATAGGACACCGCCTTTGCGATGCCGGCATCGCCGGGGTCCTGCTGGACCAGCAGCTGCGCGAAATTGAACTGCGCCAGACGGTTGCCGGCCTCGGCGGCGGCCTGCATCAGCGCGTAGGCCCCTTTCTCGTCTTTCTTGACGTAGCGGCCGTCGAGCAGCATCAGCGCATATTGGAACTGCGATTCCGGTATGCCCTGCTCTGCGGCAAGCGCGTACCACTTTGCCGCCTCCGCCGCGTCGACCGGCACGCCAAGGCCGCGCGACAATATCTCGGCAATCAATGTCTGCGCCGCCGGATCGCCGTTCTGAGCGCGAACCAAGGCGAGGTTGTAGGCTGTCTTGTAAAGGCCGCGCTGGAAGGCGCCATAGGCAGAATCCGATGGCTTTGCACCGAAGCGGTCAGGATTGATGGCGTCGGCCGACGGCAGCGGCGCCGTGGTGGCGGGCTGCGGCAGCGGCGTGGCGATCGGCTTGTCCGTGCTTGCACCGATGTCGGGCTTCGGTTGCGGCAATGGGACGGTTTCCGCAATGGCGGCCTCCGCCATGAGCGCCGCAAGCAAAGCACCGAAAAGGATTGTCGGCGCGGGCACGTCAGTCCTCGAAACGCGGCGCGGTTTCGTCGAGCAGCGCATTGACGCTAGCGACTGCTATCTTTGGGTCGATGCCGTCGGCAAAGACGGCGCTGGACAGCGCCACGAATTCGGCGCCGGTGGCAGCCACCGCTTCCACCGAAGCGATGTCGGACCCGGCCATGACGATGCAGGGAATCTGGATCACATCCGCCCACCATTGCCCCAGCGACAGGTTGCGTGGGTGCGGCTCCGGCTTGTTGTCGTAGCCGAAGCGGCCGAAGAAGATGTAGTCGGGCCTGAGCTCGCCGAGTTCCAGGGCATCGTCGCGGGTCTTGGCGCCGCCGGTGCCGACCATCATTTTTGCCTGAAAACGTTCGATCGTCTCGGCGAGTTCGGCCTTGCCGACCTCGACATGGATGCCATCGGCCTGGACGCGGCCGGCGATGCGAGTGTCGCCGGCAATGACGACGGCAACGCCTGCCGCTTGCCCCGCCGGCACGATCTGTTCGGCGAAGGCCTGGAAGGAGGCCTCGTCCATGCCGTTTTCGGGCAGGATGAGCGAGGCGACGTCGCCGCCCTCGAACGCCGCGCCGATGCGCTCAGCCGGCACGCCGGGCGGCGCGATCAGCACGATGCGGCAGCGATTTGGAGGCGTTGCGTCGTTCATTGGTTTTCGATCCCGGTTTTCGCCTATGCCGGGCGAAGATGGTTGCATTGCGGCATAGAGCAAAGTGCCGGCCTTGAACAGGCGGGCGCGGCAGGATCATTGGCGCAGGATTGTCGTCCGGTGACGTTACTGCCTCACTTGATTGCCTGGGTGCTCTCGGCTGGGGCCTTCGATTTCCACAGTGTCCAGCCGAGATTCATGCCGGCGGCGGCGACCAGGATGGCGGCGGCGCCGACGATCTGGGCCGGATGCAGCCGGTGGCCGAAGGCGACGACATCGACCAGGATCGCGACCACAGGGTAGATGAAGGACAGCGACCCCTGCAGATGCGTCGGCAGTTTCTGAATGGCGCCGTACATCAGGACGTACATCAGACCGGTATGGACGACACCAAGCGTCGCCAGCATGCTCCAGCTCCACGCATCGGCGGGAAGGTGGGAAAGGTTGGCGAAGGGTGCCAGCATGACGACGCCGACGCAGACATGGATCAGGGCGATCAGGTGTGGTGGCGTGCCTTTGAGCTTCTTGGTGACAATGGCGGCGACGGCCCAGAAGAAAGCCGCACCCAGCGCCATCGCGATGCCGATAAAATAATCCGTACCGATATTGCCTATGCCTGTATTGGGGCCTGCATCGGGACCCACATCAGGCGAGGCCTGCACGATCAGCAGCATGCCGGCGAAGGCGATGCCGAGCCAGGCCAGCTTTGTCAGGGTCAGCCGCTCTGAGAAGAAGAGCGCGCCAAAGCCGACCAGCATGAAGGGCTGCGTGTTGTAGACTGCCGTGGCGATCGAGATCGAGGCGCGGGAAAACGAGCTGAACAGCAGCAGCCAGTTGACGACGATGGCAGCGCCCCCGAGAGCCGCGATCGCCACGATGCGCAGCGACAGCCTGCCGCGCAGCAGCCCCAGGGCAGCGCAGATGATCAGCAGCGTTATCGCGCCGAAAGCACAGCGCCAGAAGACGACATCCATGATGGGCTCGCCCGACATGACGACGAACCATCCGATCGTGCCGAGGATCGCCATTGCGGCCGTCATTTCGACCGTGCCACGCACCGTGCTGTCCATGAATATTGCCTCTTGAAACGCTGATGGTTGATAATTCCATGCCGCATCAGCGCTTTCTATAATTTGCGTCAGGTGATATGCCGGTCGCGCCTAATTAAATAAGGTGATGACGGCCTTTTCCTTGGGAATGTCAAATGCTGGACGATCTGGACCGACGCCTTCTCGAAATCCTGATCAAGGATTCGCGAACCTCGTTGAAGGAACTGGCCCAGCAGGTCGGGTTGTCATCGCCAAGCGTTTCGGAGCGGCTTCGACGTCTTGAGGATCGCGGCGTCATCCGCGCCTTCACCATCGAGATCGATCCGCAAGCGCTCGGCTACACCTTGCAGGCGATCGTTCGCATCCGGCCCTTGCCGGGCAAGCTGCATATTGTGCAGAAGCTGATCGAGGAAATTCCGGAGTTTGGCGAATGCGACAAGGTGACGGGCGACGACTGCTTTGTTGCCCGGCTGTTCGTGCGCTCGATCGGCGATCTCGACAAGCTTCTCGACCGTATCGCCGACAAGGCCGAAACGAGCACAGCCATCATCAAGGCGCAGCCGATCCGGAGGCGCCCACCGCCGCTCGCTGCAACCGCCATCTCAAAACCGTAACAGGCGACGGCACTCACGACGCATCGCATTGTGTGTACATTTGCAGTCGCGGCGCGAAGGTTTATCGGCTATTCCAGCGTCTACACGCTTTCCCTCCAACTGCTCCCCGCCGATGTCAGGTCTTCTCCTCGATCCCTGGTTCTATGCCGCCGCCATTCCAGCCGTCATCCTAGTCGGTCTGTCCAAGGGCGGCTTTGGCGGTGCGGTCGGCTTCGTCGGCGTGCCGCTGATGGCGCTGGCCATGCCGCCGGTGCAGGCCGCCGCCATCCTGCTGCCTATACTGTGCCTGATGGACATTGTCTCGGTGTGGACATGGTGGGGTGTCTACGACCGCAAGATGCTTACGGACATGATGCCGGGGGCGGTGATCGGCATCGGCCTCGGCTGGCTGACCGCGGCACTGGTGACAGCGGAAATGGTACGGCTGATCGTCGGCGCGGTGGCCATGATCTTTGTGCTTCGCTGGGTCTATCTACAGGTGCGGCACGGTGCGGGCCACTCGGCCGAACCCAACCGCGCGGCTGCCGTCTTCTGGGGGACGGTCGCCGGTTTCACCAGCTTCGTCGCCCATGTCGGCGGCCCGCCCTTTCAGGTCTATGCGCTGCCGATCCGGCTCGATCCGAAAGTGCTGTCGGGCACCGCCGCAATCTTCTTTGCCGCCACCAACGCATTGAAGCTCATCCCCTATTTTGCGCTGGGACAGTTCGACACCACCAACCTGACCGCGTCGGCGGTTCTGGTACCGCTGGCGCCGCTTTCGACCATCGCCGGCGCCTGGCTGGTCCGGCGGATGCGGCCGGAACTGTTCTACCCCTTCACCTACGCAACCGTGGCGGTCGTCGCAGTCAAGCTTCTATGGGACGGGATTGCCGGCCTTCTCTAAAGCGCGTCGCGTTTGACCGGCCTCATGCGACGCGCTTTAGGTTGTTGTTTTATGCATGTCGTTATCGCAAAACCGCTGCACACTTTTTGCGCGACATGCATTAGATTGCCAGCAAGCTGCCGGCAGCTGAGCCGCCGTCAGCGTCACGCCAGATTTCAGGCGGCGCTCGGCACCAACCGACGCGTTCCGCCGAGGGCGAGAGCAATTCCGGTGGTCAGGACCAGCGCCATACAGCCCAGGATGGTGACATCGTTCAGGGTCGGCTTCAGCACCATGTCGGCGATGATCACCAGCATCACCGAATAGTCGATGCGTGCAGCGTTGAGGATGCGCTGGCCCTGGGCGAGGGCCGCCGGTGTGACGCCGTCCTTGGCGATCACCCCCGCCATGCGGTCGGCGGTCGGCTTGAAGATGAACATGCCGATGCAGAAAGTCGTCGCGTAGCCGGCAAGGCCGATCAGGATCCACAGGTCGGAGAAGCCGACCCAAAACCCGCACATGATGAGGCCGAAGGCGAGCGTCAGCATCGACATCGGCGCGAAGAGCCTGTTGCCCAGCTCGCCAGTGGCGCGCATGGCCTGCAGCATGCCTTCGATGTTTCCGGCGCGATCGGCACGCACCGCAAGCACCATCAGTGTGAAGCCGCCGCCGACCCAGAGGATCGCCGAGACGACATGCAGAAATTTGACGATCGAGTACCAATCCATCGTTGCCTCCTTGGATGTTTTGACGATTGCGAGCGGCGCACATTTGCTCCGTCTCGCTGCGAGGAGCGGGCGTTTAGCGCGGCGCCTGTTTCGGAACGATGTCGTGTGGGCGGCGGCTTTGTTTCGGCGTCCGATGAGACACGGCCGTAACGGCATCATTCAACGATTGCGCAAGCGCATCGCGCCGTTTCCTGCTATTCTGGCAGCGCCGGGAAAGGGTCGGGCGCGATGCGACATCGTCCAGAAACATTGCCGATGCTAATGCGCCGATGCCGGGACCCGGCGGCGGGGCGACCGCCTGAACTCAACCCATTCCCATGACGGGAAAAGGCAAATCGGGGGATACTATGCAAAAGGTAGCACGAAATTTCTTCACGCTGGCCGTCGTCTACGCGCTGTTCGGGATGGCGCTCGGCCTTGAGATGGCGATCAGCAAAGACCATGCGCAGATGCCGACCCACGCCCACGTCATGGTGGCCGGATGGCTGATGTCGGCGGTGTTTGCCTTCTTCTACCATTTGTTTCCGGCAATCGGGCAAAAGACGCTCGCCACGGTCCATTTCTGGTTGACGGCAATCAGTGGCATCGGCCTGTTGATCGGCCTTTACATCATGCTTGCCGGCAACCCGGCGATCGAGCCGCTGGTGGCAATATCCTCGATGGGGTTTTACGCCGGACTGCTCCTGTTCGCCTATATCGCGCTGCCGGTGGTGTGGAAAGCCGAGCGGCTTCTTGAGGCCCAAAAGGCCTGAATATTGTGCTGTTACGGCACAGGCGGGCGACGCTTGTTCAAAAAATATCCGCGCCGTTAAGGCTTCATTAAGCTTTACAGGCGTTTACTATGTGCATCCAGTGATCTGGATTCTTACCGAGTGGTTGGAGCCACTTTGTTTGACGCCTCCCTGTTAAACTCCTGAGAGCCGCCTTATCCGCGGCTCTTTTTTTGTCCGCGATCCGGATTGCCCCGGTGCCTGCGCCGCCGTTAACCGTTTGTTAAACATGTGCTTGCCTTCGCCGGCGGCGAAGCGCATTTTCAAGCCTCGGTCATATAGGGTGCAGGGCGTGACGGCGATGACGCCGATTCGGCCGGCTGTAAGGCAAGTGCAGGGCGTATCGATGAACGATCCTTCGAAGGGAAGCGCGAAAACCATCAAGCTGGCGGAGCGCCGGGTTTTCTCCCAATCCTTCAAGCCGCTCTACCAGGAAGGGATGGGCCTGGTCGAGCAGGCGGCCGAATATCTGGACGGCAAGGGCCGGGCGGAGGCGAAGAAACTGTCCAGGCTGGCGGCGACGCTCTATGCGGCCGAATCGATGCGACTGACCACGAGGCTGATGCAGGTCGCCTCTTGGCTGCTATTGCAGCGCGCGGCGAATTCCGGCGAGATGACCCGCGATCAGGTTGCTTCCGAAAAATCCAAGGTGCGCCTCGACACCGCTTCCGCCAACACCGATGCCGCAGGCTGGGTCGAACTGCCCAAGGATTTTCTTGACCTCATCGACCGCTCGCTGCGCCTGCAGGCGCTGGTGCGTCGCATGGACGAGGAGATCTACGGCGGCGCCGTGGCCGACGTGTCGCCATCCGGCCGCCGCGTCAATCCGGTTTCCGATCAGATCACGTTGCTGAACACGGCTTTCGCCCGCGGCTGAGAGACCGTTTGGAAACTCTACTCTGGCGGCATCTGATGGCGTTTTCTGCGCTTACCTACAGCGCCGCGCGTCCTCTTGGACGCGCAAAGGACGCTGTAGCACTTTGATTTTTGCGCATGATCCTTTCCGAAAATCGGTTCCGATTTTCGGGGTCATGCGTGGGCTCATGGACCCAAATGTCCGCTCCGCTCCGTTCTCGAAACCACCACCATATGACTCGCCGGAGCGACTTTCGAAACAGTCTCTTTGGCTCATCCTGCAAGCAGCGGAGCCTGTTTCTGGTTTGTTCACATTTCGCTGGCATCGCTGTCCGCCAAGGGTAGACTTGGCGGATGGGGGAAACGATTCGCATTATCGGCATCGATCCGGGGCTGAGGCGCACCGGCTGGGGCATCGTCGAGAGCCTCGGCAATTCGCTGCGCTTCGTCGCCTCCGGAACCGTCCGTTCCGACGACAAGGCGGCGCTGGCGATACGGCTTTGCCAGTTGCATGACGGGCTTGCCGAGATCCTGCATACCGCCATGCCGCACGAGGCGGCGGTCGAGCAGACCTTCGTCAACAAGGATGCGGCGGCGACGCTGAAGCTTGGCCAGGCGCGCGGCATCGCCATGCTGGTGCCGGCGCTGGCCGGTCTGGTCGTTGCCGAATATGCGCCCAACGCCGTCAAGAAGGCGGTGATCGGCGTCGGCCATGGCGACAAGAAGCAGATCCACATGATGGTCAAGGTGCTGATGCCGAAGGCGACGTTCGACACCGACGATGCCGCCGACGCGCTGGCCATTGCCATCTGCCACGCGCATCACCGGCAGAGTGTTGTCTACAGGATGGCGGCGCTGGCATGAGGGACCACACATGATCGGCAAGCTCAAAGGCACGCTGGACGAGGTCGACGAGGATTTCTGCATCGTCGATGTGCACGGCGTCGGCTATGTCGCCCACTGCTCGGCGCGCACGCTTGCCGCTTTGCCGGCACCCGGCGAGGCGGTGGTGCTGTTCATCGAGACCTATGTGCGCGAGGATATGCTGCGGCTCTACGGTTTCCAGTCGGTGCTGGAGCGCGAGTGGTTCCGGCTGTTGATGAGCAATGTGCAGGGCGTCGGCGCCAAGGTGGCACTGGCCATTCTGTCGACGCTGGCGCCGGCCGATCTCGCCAATGCCATCGCGCTACGTGATATTGCCATGGTCAGTCGCGCGCCCGGCGTCGGCAAAAAGGTGGCCGAGCGCATCGTCACCGAACTGAAGAACAAGGCGCCAGCCTATGCGGGCACTGCCTCCGGCACCATCGGCCTGAAGCAGGAACTCGGCGATGGCGTCGCGCCGGCGCCGATCACCGACGCCGTCTCGGCGCTGGTCAATCTCGGCTATTCGCGCGATACCGCCGCCAATGCGGTGGCGGCGGCGCTGAAGAGCGCCGGCGAGGATGCGGATGCTTCGAAGCTGATCCGCTTCGGGCTGAAGGAGCTGGCGCGGTGAGTCTGCGCTTGTCCCGTTGCCTGCCCTGTGCAAGGAAGGCCGCATGAGCCTTTCGCCACGCCTCATTGCTCCCGACAAGCGCGGCGAGGATGCCGAGCAGACCTTGCGGCCGCAGACGCTCGGCGACTTCGTCGGCCAAGCGGCGGTGCGGGCCAATCTCAAAGTGTTCATCGAGGCTGCCAAGGGCCGCAGCGAGGCGCTTGACCACGTGCTGTTCGTCGGGCCGCCCGGCCTCGGCAAGACGACGCTGGCGCAGATCATGGCGCGTGAGCTCGGTGTCAATTTCCGCTCGACCTCCGGTCCGGTCATCGCCAAGGCCGGCGATCTCGCAGCGCTGCTCACCAATCTCGAAGACCGCGACGTGCTGTTCATCGACGAGATCCACCGGCTCAACCCGGCGGTCGAGGAAATTCTCTATCCGGCGATGGAGGATTTCCAGCTCGACCTGATCATCGGCGAAGGGCCGGCGGCGCGCTCGGTCAAGATCGATCTTGCCCGCTTCACCCTCGTCGCCGCTACCACCCGGCTCGGCCTTTTGACCAATCCGCTGCGCGACCGCTTCGGCATTCCAGTCCGCCTCAATTTCTACTCCGTCGAGGAACTGGAGCAGATCGTGCGGCGCGGCGCCCGCATCCTTGCGATGCCGCTCGGCGACGATGGCGCGCTGGAGATCGCGCGACGCGCACGTGGGACACCGCGCATCGCCGGCCGCCTTTTGCGCCGCGTGCGTGATTTTGCATCAGTCGCCGGCGACGGTCATGTCGATCGCCAGATCGCCGACGAGGCGCTGACGCGGCTCGAGGTCGACGCGCTCGGCCTCGACGCGCTCGACCGCCGCTACCTCTCGATGATCGCGCGGAATTTTGGCGGCGGGCCGGTCGGCATCGAGACCATCGCGGCAGGGCTTTCCGAGCCGCGCGACGCCATCGAGGACATCATAGAGCCCTATCTGATCCAGCAGGGTTTTATTCAGCGCACGCCGCGCGGCCGCGTGCTGACTGCCAATGCCTGGCGGCATCTCGGACTCGACGCGCCGAAGGATCTGGCGCAGCAGCAGATCAGCCTGTTCCAGGAGGAATGACGAAGTCTGCAGGCGCCTCTCAGTCGCGAATGCTTCTGTGTCTTCGTCGGATCCAAGGTGATGATTGACAAGGATTATAATCCTCATCATGCTGCTCATTTCTTAACCATAGAAGTTCAGTCAAATTTCGATTTGACTTTTTTCAAATAGTATAGCGTTATTTCGGGCACCGCGTAATATGCGACATTAAGCGCTCACGCATAACTATATGCATTGAAGTCCTGGCCTTCTACGCCCCTGACAGCGGCGAAGAAGTATATTGTCAATTGTTCAATATGGCAGGGGGAAGGTATGATTGCAGCAAGCAGAGTGACCGAGCTAAAGACAGAACCCCGCTACATCGATATCGCCAGACAGGGTGATAGCGATCTCGATGTACTCAAGTTACTTCCTGGAACGTGGAAGAATGACCCGGGCATGAAGGGGCGCGGCTGGAATGCGATCGCTTTGCCATTCGCTTCATCGGGCAGCGGGATCGACTACCGGCTCCTGGTCAATCAATATGATGAGGTGCTCAAATTCACTTTGGTGGACAAGGGCGTCAAGAATCGCGGCATCCAGAGGAACGGAACTTCGATCAACACCGACCAGGTCGTGGTCGCACTGGATTACGAGCAACGGATCGAGCAGTTGCTTGCCGACGATTTTCCGGCGAGCGGCCTGCAGGGAGATCCGAACACGACGATTCACCACGAGCCGGGCCTTTGGTTGTTCATGACCAATGAGGCAGAGAAAACCAGCAACATTGGACGCCTTGGGACGATTCCGCACGGCGACTCACTGCTTGCATTGGGTGCGGGCGAGGTCACCAACGGGCCACCGACAATTCCGCCAATCAATGGGTTGCCGATAGGCGTCAATCAGAATCTCACCAGTCCCTATCTGGCGCCCTACAATCATTTTCATCTCGCTCCGTTCAAGGGTGTTGTGGCCGATCCCACCTTTCCGGGTTTCGATCCGGTAAAGCCACATCTGCTTCTTGTCGGCGGCGCTCCGGGAACCGTAACCAGAACGACAAAGCTGCAGGTCAGCACGACTGTCGAGACCGCCGGGATCGTCAATATTCCCTTCATCGTAAGGCAGGCCAACGCGGCCGAAATGATTTCGACTTTCTGGATAATGGAATTGGACGAGCTGACGCCCGCGGGAACGCCGCGCCTCATTCTGCAATATCTGCAAATCGTGCTTCTCGATTTCTTCCCGCGTCGCGATGGTCTGCCGGGCCTGATAAGATGGCCCCATGTCAGCATCAACACGATGGAGAAGGTCGCGGATGCCGACGCAATGAAGACAGCGGCGCCAGCCACGCCCTGATGCATGTCGCCCAAAAGTGCGCAGCGGTTTTGGGGCAACGACATGCATGGAAACAAACATTTGAAGCGCGTCGCATGAATCCTTTCAAACGCGGCGCACTTTGAGCCTGGTCCATCCCGACAGCGGGATGGGGCTCTATCTCATGTTTGAGCACCGGATTTTCCCAAAACCGGTACCCACTTTTGGGTCCGATGCTTTAGCTGCGCAAAATCTCCTAATCCTGGTCAGCTTGCCGGCACATTTGCGGATTTTAACGCGAAGCCTCGCGCTGTGGGACCGTCGGTTCCACGAACGATGGAGCTGAGCGATGATCACCAGACGTGGCTTCCTGCGCCTCATCGGCGGTTCTTTGTTATCGGCGGTGTCGCTCAGCGTTTATGCGGTTGGCCTCGAGCCGATGTTGCTGACGCAGGTAAAGCGCTATTCATTGACGCCGCCAAACTGGCCTGCAGGATTGCGGCTTCGGGTTGTCGCTCTCGCCGATATTCATGCATGCCGGCCATGGATGACGCCGGAGCGGATCAGGTCGCTTGCCGAACGGGCGAACACCCTGCAGCCGGATCTGATTGTCCTGCTTGGCGACTATGCAGCCGGCACACGCCTGGTTACGGACTGGGTGGATTCCTCCGAATGGGCGCCGGCCTTGTCCGGCCTGAGGGCGCCGCTCGGCGTGTGGTCAATCCTTGGCAATCACGACTGGTGGGAGGACCTTTCCGCGCAGGAGGCCGGGTTCGGGCCGACGGTGGCGCGCAGGGCGCTCGAGCGCGCCGGCATCCCGGTCCTGGAAAACGATGCCGTCCGCCTGGAAAAAGACGGGCATAACTTCTGGGTCGCCGGACTTGCGGACCAACTTGCGCTGCGGCCGGGCAAAGCCTGGGGCCGCAGCGGATTCAAAGGACTGGACGACCTGCATGGCACGCTGGCAAGCGTAAGCGACACGGCTCCCGTTATTCTGCTGGCACATGAGCCCGACATATTCCCGAAGGTCCCGTCACGGATATCGTTGACTCTTTCGGGTCATACCCATGGCGGACAGGTGCGGCTGTTCGGCTATTCTCCGGTCGTGCCATCCCGCTTCGGCAACCGTTTTGCCTATGGCCATGTCGTGGAGGAGAACCGGCACCTGATCGTCTCCGGAGGGCTCGGTTTCAGCATTCTGCCGGTGCGTTTTGGGATGCGCCCAGAGATTCTTTCGATCGACCTGGGTTCAGCCTGACCGTCAATGAAGTGACTTGATCGCGTCCATCACATCCGGCTCGGCCTTGTCGCCATCAAACGCCTCGACGATGCCGAAGGCGCCGCCATAGCTCCAGATCGACCATGCGAAGCCATGGGCTTCCGCGCGCGCGATGCATGTCGACGATCACTTTCAGTCCGGCGCGATTGATCATGCGCACCGAGCCCAGCACGCTGGCATAGAGGTCGTCGCGCAGCGCCAGCGTCTCGCCGGACAGGAACGGCGACGGGTCGACCGGCATGCGCAGGAAATCGAAACCGGCGCTCTTCAGCGCCTTGAGGTCATCGTCGTTGAGGAATTTGCGCCATTCCGGATAGGGCAGGATTGCCCGCCGGTCGCCCCATTTGTCCTCGCCAGGCCATGTCGTCCATTGGTCGAGGTTGAGGCCGCGCTTCATCGAAAAGCTCGCCGCCTGGCCCGGCAGCATCAGCGCAGCCAGCACAAGCAGCGCCGCCATCAGGGTCTTGATCATCGCCGTCAACAGTGCCATCGGGTTCATGCGCCAAGCTAATGCGTGTTGCCCAAAAAGTGTGTAGCGGTTTTGGGACAACGACACCGCACGGAAACAACCACCTAAAGCGCGTCGCGCTTCAGGTGCCCGGTCAGGCCCGAAAAGGAAAGCGCAATGGACGATCATGGTGAATCGGCAACGCTCTGCGTCGGGCTCTCCGGCGCGCTGACGGAATTCGGCCACCGGCTGATGGCGCGGGTCTATTATGCCGACACCGATTTCTCCGGCGTCGTCTACCACGCGCGCTATCTCGAATTTTTCGAGCGCGGCCGTTCCGATTATCTCAGGCTTGCCGGCGTCCATCACACCGAGCTTGCCGAGGGCAAGCATGGCGAAAAAATAATCTGGGTGGTGAGGCGCATGGAGATCGACTTCCGTGGATCCGCCCGCATGGACGACATCCTGACCATCGAAACGCGCACCGAGGACATTTCGGGCGCCCGCATCTTCATGGCGCAGCAGTTGAAGCGCGGCAGCGAGGTGCTGGTCGAGGCGCGGGTCGAGGCGGCGATTATCGGCGAAAACGGCCGGCCAAGACGTTTTCCGAAGGAATGGATCGCAGCCTTCATGCCCAAGACAAGTCGGTAAGTTCAAATCGGTAAGTTACCACCCAATGATCCGATGACGATGCCGGGCGGCTCGCCCAAGGCGCGGCAATGCGCCGCGCTGTCCGTCCTAACCCATCCTTAACCATAACGGTTCATGAAGAGGGTGGTGGAGATTGGAGAATCCAGCGCCTTCCTTTCACCAAGATTTGCTCCGAAAACGCCGGCAACGGTGCATTTTGGGGTTATTCCGCAAGCGTTGCGCGAACGGACCACAAGGGATGCCCATGGGCCAGCCGCCAGCCGTGCCCGGAAAATCTTAAGGACGTAACCATGGAAAATATCGCACTCGCCGAACCGGGCGCGCATTTGTCGATTTGGGCGCTGTTTACGCAGGCCGGCTGGGTGGTCAAGCTGGTCATGATCGGGCTGCTCTGCGCCTCGATCTGGACCTGGGCGATCATCGTCGACAAGCTCGTCGCCTATGGCCGTATGCGGCTCGCGCTCAATCGCTTCGAACAGGTGTTCTGGTCGGGGCAGTCGCTGGAAGAACTCTACCGCACGCTCGCCGACCGCAAGACGTCAGGCATGGGCGCCATTTTCGTCGCCGCCATGCGCGAGTGGAAGAAGAGCTTCGAGAAGGGGGCGAAATCGCCGCTTGGCCTGCAGACCCGCATCGACAAGGCGATGGACCTGGCGCTGACCCGCGAAATGGAAAAACTGGAAGGACGGCTTGGCTTTCTCGCCACCACCGGCTCGGCGGCGCCCTTCATCGGCCTGTTCGGCACGGTGATCGGCATCATGACCTCGTTCCAGGCAATCGCCGCATCCAAGAATACCAGCCTGTCGGTGGTCGCACCCGGCATTGCCGAAGCGCTGCTGGCCACGGCAATAGGCCTGCTCGCGGCAATCCCCGCCGTCATCGCCTACAACAAGCTGTCGTCGGACGCGAGCAAGATCGCCGTGCGCATGGAGGGGTTCGCGGACGAGTTCTCCGCCATACTCTCGCGCCAAATCGATGAAAAAGTCGCGCAGAAGACCTGAGGAACAATCATGGGAATGTCTGTAGGCGCGGGTGGCGGGGGACGCGGTGGTCGCGGCCACAGGCGGCGCGGCCGCCATCACGCTATGATATCGGAAATCAACGTCACGCCGATGGTCGACGTGATGCTGGTGCTGTTGATCATCTTCATGGTCGCCGCACCTTTGCTGACGGTCGGCGTGCCGGTCGACCTGCCGGAGACGAAGGCCAAGGCGATGAACGCCGATACCCAGCCGATCACGATTACGATCGACGGCACGGGCAAGATTTTCCTGCAGGAGACCGAAATTCCGCAGGAAGAGCTGGTCGCCAAGCTGCAGGCGATTTCCAAGACCGGCTACGAAGAGCGCCTCTTCATCCGCGGCGACAAGGCTACCAACTATGGCTCCGCGATGGAAGTGATGGGTCTCATCCAGGACGCCGGCTACAAGAACATCGCGCTGCTTTCACTGCCGAAACAGGATCAATAGACGTACGATGAAGACCGGCCTCACCACATCGGTGATCTTGCATGCGGTCGCGATCGGCTTCGGCCTGTTCACGCTGTCGGCGCCGGCGGCGTTGCCGGCGTCCGATGCCGAGTCTCTGGCAGTCGAAATCGTGCCGATGGAAGCGATCGCGCAGATACAGCAAGGCGACAAGAAAGCTGCGGTGAGCGAAAAGCCGGCGCCATTGCCGACCCAGCGTCCCGACATCGTGGCCGACGCGCAGACGGTCGGCGACAACAGCGTCGATACCGACAAGCCGCCGACGCCGGAACCCAAGCCCCAGCCGATCGATAAGGCTGAGGCGCCGCCGCCCGCGCCGACGCCGAAAGAGAAGCCGAAGCCCGAGGACGTGCCGAAGCCGAAGGAGCAGCCCAAGCCTGTCCCGGCGACGGAGGTCGTACCGGTGCCGCAGCCGAAGGAAGAGGTCAAGCCCGAGCCGGTCAAGCAGGCGGAGCCAAAACCGACGCCGGCAAAGGAGCCGGCGCCGACGCCGCCGCAGGACAAGACCGCCGCCATCGACCCGAAGCCTGAGGTCAAGCCGGACGCCGTCGCCGAGGCCATTGCCCGGGAGCCGCCAACCGAGACGACGCAGCTTCCGGACTCTGCGCCTGCCCCGCAGGCGCGGCCGAAGCCGCAGCCGGCCCAGGCCGAAAGCGCAAAGGCGCCGGAGCGCAAGGATGCCGACAAGCCAGTCAAAGAAGCCTCGTCCAGGCCAAAATCGGAAGACAAGCAGTTCAACGCCGACGAGATTTCCGCTTTGCTCGACAAGCGAAAGCCGTCCGGCGGCGGCGCCAAGCGCTCGACCCAGCAGGCGTCTCTCGGCGCCGACAAAAACCAGGGCCAGAAGCTTTCAAGGTCGGAGCAGGGGGCGTTGGAGGCTCAACTTGGTGGTTGCTGGACCCTGCCGGTGGGGCTCGAGGGTTCCGAGAATTTCATCGTCGTAGTCCGGTTCAACCTCGACGCCTCCGGCAAGCTGGACGGACGGCCATCTGTCGAAAAGTCGAGCGGAAGCCGCCCGTTCGACGAAAGTGCCGTGCGCGCGGTTCAGAAATGCGATGTGGCCGGTCTGCAGGTCCCCGCAGGCAAACAAGACATCTGGGCCGACGTTCGTGTCACGTTCGATCCGAGGGAAATGCTGGGCCTTTAGGCCTGGCGCCCCGTAGAATATTAAAGAGAAGCGAGAAGACATGAAATCCATCCTCCAGCCGCTCCTGATGATCATAGCGATGGCGCTGGGCATGACTGCCGCCGCCACCTTGCCGGCGCGGGCCCTCGTTGAGCTCAACGTCAACAAAGGCAATGTCGAGCCGCTGCCGATCGCCATCACCGACTTTCAAGGTGGCGATGCGCTGGGTGCGGAGATTTCCGGCATCGTCAGCGCAGACCTGAAACGCTCCGGCCTGTTCGCGCCGATCGACAAGAGCGCCTTCATAGAAAAGATCTCCAATCCGGATGCCGCGCCCCGCTTCGAGGACTGGAAAGTGATCAATGCCCAAGCGCTGGTCACCGGCAGCGTCAGCAAGGAGGCCGATGGCCGCGTCCGCGCCCAGTACAGGCTGTGGGATACGTTTGCCGGCCAGCAGATGTCCGGCGAGCAGTTCTTCGCCAACGACGCCAATACGAGGCGTGTCGCCCATATCATCGCCGACGCGATCTATGAACGGCTGACCGGCGAGAAGGGCTATTTCGACACGCGCGTCGTCTTCATCGACGAATCGGGCGCAAAGAACGCGCGCAAGAAGCGCCTCGCCATCATGGACCAGGACGGCGCCAATATCCGCTACCTGTCGGATGGCAGGTCGATCGTGCTGACCCCGCGTTTCTCGCCAAACCGGCAGGAAATCACTTACATGTCCTATGAAAGCGGCCAGCCGAAGGTCTATCTGCTGCAGATCGAGACCGGGCAGCGCGAACTGGTCGGCGACTTTCCCGGCATGACCTTTGCGCCGCGCTTCTCGCCCGACGGCCAGAAGGTGATCATGAGCCTGCTGCGCGACGACGGCAATTCCAACATCTTCGCCATGGATTTGAGGAGCCGCTCGACGACCAGGCTCACCAATTCGACGGCCATCGACACCTCGCCATCCTATTCTCCGGATGGCAGCAAGGTGGTGTTCACCTCCGACCGCGGCGGCCGCGCGCAGATCTATGTGATGGGCGCCGACGGTTCGGGCCAGACCCGCATCTCCTTCGGCGATGGCGTCTATTCGACGCCGGTGTGGTCGCCGCGCGGCGATCTCATCGCCTTCACCAAGCAGACTGCCGGCGAGTTCCAGATCGGCGTCATGCGCGTCGACGGTTCGGGCGAGCGCATCCTCTCAACCGGCTTCCAGCAGGAGGGGCCGACCTGGGCGCCCAACGGCCGGGTGCTGATGTTCTTCCGCGATTCAGCCGGCGGGCCGAAACTCGTTTCGGTCGATCTCACCGGCCGCAACGAACAGTCGATCCCGACGGCGAATTTCGCATCGGACCCGGCCTGGTCGCCGCTGCTCGAGTGAGAGGAATTGGAGAAATGAAGAATTGAAGAGATGGAGAAAACGGGATTCCTCAACTCTTCGATTCGCTCCTTTCCACGGCTTGGTCGCGTTTTAGCCGCATTTCCGCCTAGGGTCCGCGCACATTGTTGCCCCTCTGGTGACGGACGGCAGCCGAAACCAAATTTTAACCGTGTTTTTTGAACGCCGGTTAACCCAAACGTGGTTACTGGACGATCAACGAAATCACTCGAATTGCGAAGGAGAGGCGGCATGGGCCGTATCGCAGCACTTACCAGAAACCCGGCGATGATCGCGCTGGTGGCGTTGCTCGCCATCGCCGGTTGCGCCTCGAAGAAGAACCTGAACAGCGCCGCCGATCTCGGTCTCAGCGGCGCCGGAGCGGCAACGCCCGGATCGGCCCAGGACTTCACCGTCAACATCGGCGACCGCATCTTCTTCGACACGGATTCGTCCTCGATCCGCGCCGACGCGCAGACGACGCTTTCGCGCCAGGCGCAATGGCTGAACCAGTATAGGCAGTATGCCATCGTCATCGAAGGCCATGCCGACGAGCGCGGCACGCGCGAATACAATCTGGCGCTCGGCGCCCGCCGTGCCGCCGCCACCCGCGACTTCCTCGTCGCCAGGGGCGTTTCCGCCCAGCGCCTGAAGACCATTTCCTACGGCAAGGAGCGTCCGGTCGCGGTTTGCGACGACATCTCCTGCTGGTCGCAGAACCGCCGCGCCGTCACCACGATCAGCGGCGCCGGTTCTTGATCGGCAATTCTTGATCGGCAGAAATGCAACACATATGTGCGAAAGGCGGCCGCGGCCGCCTTTTTCATGTCCGGCGCCCGGATATCGGACTTGAAACAAAATTTGGCCGAAGTCCTGCGTCCTGGTAAGAGCCGAGGCGCCTGACGGTCCACTCCGATCGGAAGGCATGCAACAGGCAAACAATTTCACGGCGAGAGGCACATGCATTTCAGATCGGTCTTGAGCGGCACGCTTGCGCTGCTGCTCGTATCAAGCGTCGCCGCCCCGGCAAGCGGCGACGAGCAAGCTGCAGAAAAAAGCGGTTTTTCCTTCCGCCTGCCGACGCTCGGCATTTTCGGTGAAAAGCCGGGCATTTTCGGTGAAAAAAAGAAACCGGATCAGGCTCAATTTGCGCAGGATGGCACCGGCACTACGGCGCTGGAGGAACAGCTCCGCCAGATGAACGGCAAGATTGAGGAACTCAACTTCCAGGTGCTGCAGATGCAGGAGCAGATCCGCAAGCAGCAGGAAGACAACGAGTTCCGCTTCCAGCAGCTGGAAGGCGGTTCGCAAGGCGCGCAGCAACCAGCGGAGCAGAAAAAGTCGGACGCCACCACCAACCCCGACAGCAGCGTCGCCGAGGCTCCGGCGACGCACGCGCCGGCCGATGGGGGCACATCGCCAGCCGGCGACCAGAGCGGGGAGGTCATCGTCGAATCGCCGACAGGCGAACCCGGCACGGTGATCCAGGGCACGCCGCCGAAGACGTTCGGCACCATCACGGTCGACAAGAACGGCAATGTGATCGACGCCGACGGCAACACGCAGGCACATGCACCGGCGCAGAACACCGCTCCTGCTACCGGCGCCCAAGGCGCCGGCGACCAGGCCGCCGGCACGCAGGCCGGCAAGTCCGACGATACGGTGGTTGCGGCACTGCCCGCCACCGACGACCCGGAGGAGCTTTACCGCAACTCCTATCAGTTCATCTTGTCGGGCGACTACGGCACTGCCGAACAGGGTTTTCGCGACCACATCGCCCGCTTCCCCAAGGACGCCAAGACGGCGGACGCGCATTACTGGCTGGGTGAGTCACTGCTCGGCCAGCAGAAATACCGCGACGCGGCCGAGACCTTCCTCGCCGCCAGCAAGGATTATCCGAAGGCCAAGAAGGCTCCCGACATGCTGCTGAAGCTCGGTGTGTCGCTGGTCGGATTGAACCAGCGCGACGTGGCCTGCGCCACTTTCGGCGAGATCGGCAAGCGCTATCCCAACGTTTCCGGCGCGCTCAAGGAACGCGTCAAGCAGGAAAGGGCGCTCGCGGCGTGCTAGTTTTTTTCTTGCATGTCGTTGCCCCAAAACCGGGGCCACTTTTGGGCGACATGCATTGATGCTCGAAACCGAGCCTGACCTTTCGGTTTTTTCGCAGATCGATTTTACCAACGGCGCTGTTGCGGCCGTGTCCGGCGGCAGCGACTCGACCGCCCTTCTCCTTCTCCTCAAAGATCACCTCGACCGTACCGCGCCCGCAACGAAATTGCTGGCTGTGACGATCGATCACGGTCTGCGGCCGGGCGCGGCCGCTGAGGCGCAAGCCGTGGCCAGGCTTTGTGCCGGGCGCGGCATTGCCCACCGCATCCTGGTCTGGTCCGGACGCAAGCCGTCGACCGGCCTGCCGGCTGCCGCGCGTGAGGCCCGCTACCGGCTGCTGGCCGAGGCAGCGCAGGCGGAAGGTATCGGCCTGATCCTGACCGGCCACACTGCCGACGACCAGGCCGAGACCGTGCTGATGCGGCACGCGCGCGGCTATGGGGCACGCGAAGAGGGGCGAGGCCTTGCCGGCATGGCACCGGCCACCCTCTATGATTGGCGGATCTGGATCGCACGGCCGCTTCTCGGCACACGACGTGCGGCGCTGCGCGAAGTCCTGCGGCGCGCAAATGTCGGCTGGGCCGAAGACCCGACCAATGAAGACGAGGCTTTCGAGCGGCCGCGTATCCGCGCAGCGCTTGCCGACGGCAATGGCGCGCAGCGCGTGGAAGACGCGGTGGCGCTGGCCGCGCGGGCTGCGGTCGAGCGCGAACAGCTTGGCCATCACGCCGCCGCGCTGATCCGTGGCTTTGCCAGCAGGCCCGCCGCCGGCCTTATCCGTCTCGATCCGGGCTTTGCGACGGCCGGCGACGAGCCGGCGGCCGTCTACGCGCTGCGCATCCTGCTGGCGACTGTCGGCGGCGTTGCCTTTCTGCCCGACCAGGCCCGCAGCGAGGCGCTGCTCGACCGGCTGAGGGCCGCGCCATTTTGCGCTACATTGTCGCGGACGGTTGTCGATGCGCGGCGTGCCGGCATCTTCCTGCGTCGCGAAACCCGCAACCTGCCGCCCGCCGCTCCTGCCGTGGACATTGCCCTCTGGGACGGCCGCCGGAGGATCACATTGGGCGACGAACCCGGTGCATTATTGATCGCGCCGCTCGGCGCGGCTCGTGCCGCAAAACAGGCAATTGCCGAAGACGGCACGCCGCCAAGCCTTGTCCGCGCGGCTCTGGCGGCCGAGCCGGTGCTGTGGCGCGCAAGCGAATATCTTGTTGAATGCCTCGGTTCGGCGCAGGACAGCCCGGGATTGCCAGGAATGGCGGTATCGCCGGTCGTCGCGCCCTTTGCCCGCTTCCTGCCGTCATTCGATCTGACGCCGGCCGGAACGGTCGCCGCGCTGATCGGTGCGCCGGTTCTTCCTGCCTCGCCTTTCAGCGGCCACACTGCCGGTTGATCATGGGCGAAAGCTTAACCGCGACATGCTGTTCTGCTTGGCAAGGGAAGGCGCCATCCCTATGTTAGACCCAAGTTTCCTCTCACGACGCGTGTCCGCCAGCGGACGCCAACGGGACAATTGATGAATCCGAATTATCGCAATCTCGCGCTCTGGGCGATCATAGCGGTCCTGCTCATCGCTCTCTTTAATCTGTTCCAGACGCCGCAGACGCGCGGAGCAGCGAGCGATGTCCCCTATTCGCAGTTCCTGCAGGATGTCGCGGCTGGCCGGGTCAAGACGGTGACCATAGCGGGTGCCCGCATCTCGGGCACCTATACCGACACCTCTACCGGCTTCCAGACCTATTCGCCGGGTGATCCGTCGCTGGTTTCGAGACTCCAGGACAAGAACGTCACCATCAACGCGCGCCCCGAATCCGACGGTTCCAATTCGCTGTTTGGCTATCTCATCTCCTGGCTGCCGATGATCCTCATCCTTGGCGTCTGGATATTCTTCATGCGCCAGATGCAGTCCGGCTCCGGCCGCGCCATGGGCTTCGGCAAGTCGAAGGCCAAGCTTTTGACCGAAGCGCATGGCCGCGTCACCTTCCAGGACGTCGCCGGCGTCGACGAAGCCAAGCAAGATCTGGAAGAGATCGTCGAATTTTTGCGTGATCCGCAGAAGTTCCAGCGGCTTGGCGGCAAGATCCCGCGCGGTGTGCTGCTCGTTGGCCCTCCCGGAACCGGCAAGACGCTGCTTGCCCGTTCGGTCGCCGGTGAGGCCAACGTACCGTTCTTCACCATTTCCGGCTCGGACTTCGTCGAGATGTTCGTCGGCGTTGGCGCCAGCCGCGTCCGCGACATGTTCGACCAGGCCAAGAAGAATGCGCCCTGTATCATCTTCATCGACGAAATCGACGCGGTCGGCCGCCATCGCGGCGCCGGTCTCGGCGGCGGCAACGACGAACGCGAGCAGACACTGAACCAGTTGCTGGTCGAAATGGACGGCTTCGAATCCAACGAAAGCATCATCCTGATCGCCGCCACCAACCGGCCGGACGTGCTCGATCCGGCGCTGCTCAGGCCCGGCCGTTTCGACCGCCAGGTGGTGGTGCCGAATCCCGACATCGTCGGCCGCGAGAAGATCCTGAAGGTGCATGTGCGCAACGTGCCGCTGGCGCCCAATGTCGACCTCAAGGTGATCGCACGCGGAACGCCGGGCTTTTCCGGTGCCGACCTGATGAACCTCGTCAACGAATCCGCCCTGATGGCGGCGCGGCGCAACAAGCGCCTTGTCACCATGGCCGAGTTCGAGGACGCCAAGGACAAGATCATGATGGGCGCCGAGCGCCGCTCGTCGGCCATGACCCAGGCCGAGAAGGAACTCACCGCCTATCACGAGGCCGGCCACGCCATTCTGGCGCTGAACGTGCCGTCGGCCGATCCGCTGCACAAGGCGACCATCATCCCGCGTGGCCGGGCGCTTGGCATGGTCATGCAGCTGCCGGAAGGCGACCGCTATTCGATGAGCTACAAATACATGATCTCGCGCCTCGCCATCATGATGGGTGGCCGCGTCGCCGAGGAGTTCAAGTTCGGCAAGGAGAACATCACCTCGGGTGCCTCCTCGGACATCGAGCAGGCAACCAAGCTGGCACGCGCCATGGTCACGCGCTGGGGCTTCTCCGACAAGCTCGGCCATGTCGCCTATGGCGACAACCAGGAGGAAGTCTTCCTCGGCCATTCGGTGGCGCGCACGCAGAACGTCTCGGAAGAGACGGCGCAGATCATCGACGCCGAAGTGCGCCGGCTGATCGACGAGGCTTATTCGACGGCGAAATCCATCCTGACCAAGAAGAAGAAGGAATGGATCGCGCTGGCGCAGGGGCTTTTGGAATACGAGACGCTGTCCGGCGAGGAGATCAAGCAGCTGATCGCCGGCCACAAGCCCGCCCGCGATCTCGGCGACGACACGCCACCGAGCCGTGGCTCGGCCGTGCCGAAGTCCGGCAGCCGCCGCAAGAAGGGCCCGGAGCCCGAAGGCGGCATGGAGCCTCAGCCGTCAAGCTAGGCCCGCCCAAGAGGTTGATTTCGAAAACGCCGCGGTGTTGACCGCGGCGTTTTCCGTTCAGGAGGTGCCGTGATGAGGGCCGATCTCCCACGCAAGGGGGGAGATCGGCCGTCACTTCCGCTTTTACAAACCTTCAGCACTGCAGGCGCAATTTATCGCCGGCAGCAAAAAAGGCCCGCGAAGCTTGCGGCTCGCGGGCCTTGCTATCTTCGAATGTTGATGCCGATCAGCTCTTCAGCGCGGCATTGCAAAGGCTGTAGAAGCCGCCACCGTTCTGGATCCACTTGAGGCCACCCAGCGTCCCGGCATCCTTGTTGGCGTGGTACTGGTCGCGGCAGGTGTGCATGCGGGCCTTGGCCGGAGTTTCGCTGCTATACTTGGTGGAGATCGCCTTCGGAAACGTCACTCCCTGGGGAGCGATGCGGGTCGGCGTTTCCGGGTTGCTGGTGAGGCTTGCCTGATCGGCTGCCGGCACGGTGTCGTCGGAAGCACCGGCACCGCACTGGCTCATGCGGAAGTCGTTCCACTTCATGCCGTTCAGCGTGTTGCCGGTCTTGGCCGCCTGATATTTGGCGCTGCAATCCGCTCTCCTGAGGCCGTTGCCGGCGTTGACAGTTGCCGCTGCCTTGGTCGTCGCTGCAGCGGCCGCATCGATAGTTGCAGCGCTGGTGCTGTCCGCCTTGGCTGGCGTGGCATCGGCTGCGGCGGCCTCGGTGCCGCATTCTGCCTTGCGGAACTGGTTCCAGTTCTGGCCGCCAAGTGTTCCGGCGTCCTTTGCCGCGTTATACTTGGTGCTGCATTCGGCCATGGTCAGCGCATTGGCAGGCGCCGCCAGGAATAAAGTCACGACGGCAAGACCCGTCAAAGTGGCAAGTCGATGGATGAGCATGCGTCTTCTCCCTCATGTGTTCACGATATGTCCCATGCAAGCAATAGCACTCAACGACTGGTTGCGCCAGATGCTAAATAGCGCAAAAGCCGCCTGAAAGTGCATTATTTCCAAGAGAATGATGGAATCGCCGGCAGCTACTGTCCGCCAGATGCAATTTTTCCGGGCGTTTGCACGGAAAACGCGTATAGAGCGGCCACAGTCAGGAACGGCCTCACGACAGGTTGATCGGGTCGGCCGGTGCGGCGGACCTGATTGCCCGGACACTGACGACACACCAAAGAATGCAGATACGGTCTGAAGTTCCTGAAGGCTGCTGCCACAACCGGAGCAGGCAAACACACTAGCGTGACACAAAACACACAAACCAACAATTTTCTAAGGGTTGGCGACGTACAATAATGCATTGTGATGATAGGGCTCGGGCCAATTTGTGGCATGACGTGCCGGAAAAAGAACCATCGGGAAGCTGGCTAGCATGGCAGGAAGTTATTTCGGTACGGACGGCATTCGCGGGCGCGCCAACAGGTTTCCAATGACGGCGGAGGTCGCCATGAGGGTCGGCATGGCCGCCGGCCTTTCGTTCCAGCGCGGCAACCATCGCCACCGGGTCGTGCTCGGCAAGGATACCAGGCTTTCCGGCTACATGATCGAGAATGCGATGGTGTCGGGCCTGTGCGCCGCCGGCATGGACGTGTTCCTGCTCGGCCCGATTCCGACGCCCGCGGTCGCCATGCTGGTACGCTCGTTGCGCGCCGACATCGGCGTGATGATCTCGGCCTCGCACAATCCTTACTACGACAACGGCATCAAGCTGTTCGGCCCAGATGGCTACAAGCTCTCCGACGAGATCGAGGAGCGCATCGAGGGGATGCTCGACAAGGATATCGACCTGGCGCTCGCCGATTCGGACGGGCTCGGCCGCGCCAAGCGCGTCGACGGCGTTCATGACCGCTACATCGAATTCGCCAAGCGCACGCTGCCACGGTCGATGTCACTGTCGGGCCTCCGCATCGTCGTCGATTGCGCCAATGGCGCTGCCTACAAGGTGGCGCCCGAGGCGCTGTGGGAACTCGGCGCCGAGGTCGTCGCCATCAATGTCGAGCCCAACGGCTTCAACATCAACAAGGAGTGCGGCTCGACCCATCCGGCAGGCCTGCAGAGGAAGGTGCACGAAGTGCGCGCCGATATCGGCATCGCGCTCGACGGCGACGCCGACCGTGTCGTCATCGTCGACGAGAACGGCGCGATCGTTGATGGCGACCAGATCATGGCGCTGATCGCCGAGACCTGGCATCAGAGCGGACGGCTGGCCGGAGGCGGCGTCGTTTCGACGGTGATGTCCAATCTCGGCCTCGAACGCTTCCTCGGCGACATGAACCTGCAGTTGCACCGCACCAAGGTTGGCGACCGCTATGTCGTCGAGCACATGCGTGCGCACGGCCTGAATGTCGGCGGCGAACAGTCGGGCCACATCGTGCTGTCCGATTTTTCCACGACCGGCGACGGCCTCGTTTCGGCGCTCCAGGTGCTCGCCTGCATCAAGCGGCAGAACAGGCCGGTCAGCGAACTGTCGAAGAAGTTTGCGCCGGTGCCGCAGCTGCTGAAGAACGTCCATATTTCCGGCGGCAAGCCGCTCGAGGAAGCCCCGGTCAAGGCGGCGATCGAAGATGCACGCCACCGGCTGGGCAAGGCCGGGCGCCTGGTCATCCGGCCATCCGGCACGGAACCACTTATTCGCGTCATGGCGGAAGGCGATGACCAGCAATTGGTCGAGGCCGTCGTCAACGACATTGTCGGGGTCATTTCGGAAACGCGCAGCGCCGCCTGATCCTGCAGCTTTGCCAGTTCGAAAGCCCGCCTCCCGGCGGGCTTTTTTATTGGGTTGCATTCCAATTAATCCAGGGAAATGACGCGAAATCCTGAAAGATTTAGAGATTCATGGTTAAGCGATAAGGTTAAACGCCTTTTAACTTTTCCAATTCATTATCCACGACTGAAGCCAATCAGATTCGGACGCGTTCGCTGTGCCGAGGGTTCTCAGGGGTGACAAGCATGTTGAATACAGCAAGAACGGCCCTCTTTGCCGCGCTGCTCGCGGGCGCGGCCGGACCAGTGTTCGCCGCCGACTTCGTCGAGCCGCCCGTGGTCGAGCCGGCTCCGCCGCTGCCGGTCTACGAGCCGCCGGTCGAATATGGCGGCTGGTACATTCGCGGCGACATCGACTATCACTGGTCGGAGTTCCGCGGCGGCGACTACATCACTTATAGCGCGGCCCCGCCGCAGAATCCCGGCAGCTTCGACAGCGGCGAGTTGGACGGCGCCTTCTCGGCCGGCGCCGGCGTCGGTTACCAGATCAACCAGCATTTTCGCACCGATCTCACTCTGGACTGGATGAGCAAATCCGATTTCCGTGGCTCGACCAGCGGCTTCTGCGGCATTAATCAAACGCCCTGCACCTCGACCGACACCTCGTCCTATTCGGCGCTGCTGCTCCTGGCCAATGCCTACGTCGATATCGGCACCTGGCACGGCATCACGCCCTATGTCGGTGCCGGCATCGGCGGCGCCTGGGTCAAGTGGGATACGCTGCACAACAGCGATATCGACGGCGATTTCGAGCATCATGGCGGCAAGGACTGGCGTTTTGCCTATGCTGCCATGGCGGGCGCATCCTACTGCCTGACTGATCGCGTCAAGCTCGATGTCGGCTACCGCTTCAGTCATATCGAAGGCGGTAAGATGTTCGATTACGCTTCAGACAGCAATGTCGGTCCCGGCTATGACAAGGGCATCAATGTGCACGAAGTGCGCGGCGGCCTGCGCTATCAGTTCGGCAACTCGGACTGCGCCCAGCCGGTGCCGATCGCCTACGAACCCGAACCGGTCTACACCAAGTAATCACTTCGAGAGCAGGTTTGCAGACCGCCCGGCAAAAGCCGGGCGGTTTCCGTTTGTGTCGGGAAAGCGCATCAAAATCAATTCGCTAACGTCCTGTTATCCTTAACCGCCACTTAACCACTATGGTTAACAATGCTTCCTGAAACGGCGCTCGCGATCGCGAATGGCGCCACCTTCGGGAGCCGGGATCATGACAGTCAAATCGCGTATAGCGCTGGCGCTTGCAGCAATCGCCCTGATGCCGCTGTCTCAAGCGCTTGGCGCCGACTACGATCCGCCGATCTATGTCGACCAGGCGCCGGACTATGTGCCGGTCGAAGTCGGTTCGGGATGGTATCTGCGCGGCGATGTCGCCTATTTGCCGGAAAAGAGCTTCGAAGATGAGGATTTCGCCTTCACACCGGCGAGCTTCAGCGACAATGAGGATCCGATCTTTGCCAGCATCGGCTTCGGCTACCATTTCAACGACTATCTGCGTGCCGATCTCAATTTCGGCTATCTGCCCGGCAATAAGATCGGCGTCGGCTATGATGACGGAACGACCGTGGCATCAGCGTCCCTGAAGAACTACGCCTTCTCGGGCATGCTCAACGGCTATGTCGATCTTGGCACCTATGTCGGGATCACGCCCTATCTCGGCGCGGGTATCGGTGTCGTCCAGAGCAACCGCAAGCTTTCAGCGAGCTATTTCACCGACAACAATGACCCTACCGACGATTTCGTTCTGCAGGACGACAAGACCCAGTATTCCTTCGCTTACACGCTGAATGCAGGCCTTGCCTATCAAGTGTCCAAGAATTTTTCCGTAGATCTGGGCTATCAGTATTTTTCCGCGCCCGACGCCGAATATGCGACTGCCGAGAGCCTGACTTCCTATCCGATCGACAAAGGGATCAGCAATCATCAAGTCAAGCTCGGGTTGCGTTACGACCTCTGGTAGGAGCTGCGCACGCGACAATCTTGACGGCGGATCTTCGGGGCCGCCGTTCGTGTTTCGAGGCCATGACATTCTCATCACAGGTGATCAGTATCCCGTCAGCGACAAAAACTTTCCTCTTGACGCTGGAAGCCTGAACGCATATCGCCGTCCGTGGGCCACCCCTCCCCAACGAGGGGCCACTATCTGGAAGGATAGACCACGATGACGACGCATACGAAGCCCGGACCGCGTCCGGCAAATCCCAATTTTTCCTCAGGTCCCTGTGCAAAGCGTCCCGGCTGGTCGGTCGAGGCGCTGGCCAATGCCGCGCTCGGACGCTCGCACCGCGCCAAGATCGGCAAGACCAAGCTCGAACAGGCGATCGAGCTGACGCGAGAGGTCCTCCAGATTCCCGCAGATTACCGCATCGGCATCGTGCCGGCGTCGGACACCGGCGCGGTCGAGATGGCGCTGTGGTCGCTGCTCGGCGAACGCGGCGTCGACATGGTCGCCTGGGAGAGTTTCGGTTCCGGCTGGGTCACCGATGTGGTCAAGCAGCTGAAGCTCGCCGACGTGCGCAGGATCGAAGCCGGTTACGGCGCGCTGCCGGATCTGGCAAAAATCGACTTCAACCGCGATGTCGTCTTCACCTGGAACGGCACGACATCAGGCGTGCGTGTGCCGAACGGCGATTTCATCCCGGCCAGCCGCAAGGGCCTGACCATCTGCGATGCGACCTCGGCGGCCTTTGCTCAAAAGCTCGATTTCCAGAAGCTCGATGTCGTCACCTTCTCCTGGCAGAAGGTGCTCGGCGGCGAAGGGGCGCACGGCGTGCTGATCCTCAGCCCGCGCGCCGTCGAGCGGCTGGAAAGCTACAAGCCGGCCTGGCCGCTGCCGAAAATCTTCCGCCTCACCTCGGGCGGCAAGCTCATCGAAGGCATCTTCAAGGGCGAGACCATCAACACGCCGTCGATGCTGTGCGTCGAGGATTATCTCGACGCACTGCGTTGGGCGAAGTCGATCGGCGGCCTCGATGCGCTGATCGCCCGCGCCGACGCCAATGCCGCCGTTCTCGACGGCTTCGTCGGCAGATCCGCATGGCTCGGCCATCTGGCCACCGACCCGGCGACGCGGTCGAACACGTCCGTCTGTCTTTCCTTCACCGACCCGGATATCGCGGCACTCGACGCCGACGGACAGGCGGCCTTCGCCAAGGCAATTGTCTCGGATCTCGACAAGGAAGGCGTCGCCTACGACATCGGCGCCTATCGCGACGCGCCGCCCGGCCTGCGCGTCTGGTGCGGGGCGACGGTCGAGACTTCCGATCTCGAAGCGCTGCTGCCGTGGCTCGACTGGGCCTTTGCCGCACAAAAGGCGTCGCTCAAGGCGGCCGCCTGACCCCTCCCCCTTGAGGGGAGGGTGGCCCGAAGGGCCGGTGGGGTTGCCTCCACCAACTCAACGGTCCGCCATCCAGAAAGAAAAGATTTCGGCGGCGTCCGGCCGCAACGACCCACCCGGCGCTCGCGCCGACCCTCCCCTCAAAGGGGGAGGGGCGCCAATCGCAAAGGACCAAGCCAATGCCCCGCGTTCTCGTCTCAGACAAACTCTCCACCACTGCCGTGCAGATCTTTAGGGATCGCGGCATCGACGTCGACTACCTGCCCGACCTCGGCAAGGACAAGGAAAAGCTGCTCGAAGTGATCGGCCAGTATGACGGCCTCGCCATCCGTTCGGCGACGAAAGTCACCGAGAAGCTGATCAACGCCGCCACCAAATTGAAGGTGGTCGGCCGCGCCGGCATCGGCGTCGACAATGTCGACATCCCGGCGGCGAGCCGCAAGGGCATCATCGTGATGAACACGCCCTTCGGCAATTCGATCACCACCGCAGAGCATGCCGTCGCCATGATCTTCGCGCTGGCCCGCCAGATACCGGAAGCCAATGCCTCGACCCATGCCGGCAAGTGGGAAAAGAACCGCTTCATGGGCATCGAGATCACCAGCAAGACGCTGGGCATCATCGGCTGCGGCAACATCGGCTCGATCGTGGCCACGCGCGGCGTCGGCCTGAAGATGCATGTCATCGCCTTCGACCCTTTCCTGTCGGACAGCCGTGCCGAGGAACTCGGCGTCGAGAAGGTCGAACTCGACGAGCTGTTCGCCCGCGCCGATTTCATCACCCTGCACACGCCACTGACCGACAAGACGCGCAACATCATCGACGCTGCGGCGATCGCCAAAATGAAGACCGGCGTGCGCATCATCAACTGCGCTCGTGGAGGGCTGATCGTCGAGGCCGACCTGATCGCGGCACTGAAAAGCGGCAAGGTGGCAGGTGCCGGCATCGACGTGTTCGAGGTCGAACCGGCGGAGCAGAGCGAACTGTTCGGCATGGAGAATGTGGTGGCGACGCCGCACCTCGGTGCGTCGACGATGGAGGCGCAGGAGAATGTCGCCCTGCACGTCGCCGAGCAGATGGCCGACTATCTGATCAAGGGCGCCGTTTCCAACGCCATCAACATGCCGTCGATCACCGCCGAGGAGGCGCCGCGCCTAAAACCTTTCGTCAAGCTGGCCGAAGTGCTCGGCGCCTTTGTCGGCCAGGTCACAGAGGACCCGATCAAGGAGGTCGAGATCCTTTTCGACGGCTCGACCGCGACGATGAACACGCGCGCGCTGATCAGCGCCACCCTTGCCGGGCTGATCCGGCCGCAGGTCTCCGACGTCAACATGGTGTCGGCGCCGATCATGGTTAAGGAGCGCGGCATCATCGTCGCCGAGGTCAAGCGCGACAAATCCGGCGTGTTCGACGGCTATATCAAGCTCACGGTCAAGACCGAGCATAGGACGCGTTCGATCGCCGGCACCTGCTTTTCGGACGGCAAGCCGCGCTTCATCCAAATCAAAGGCATCAACCTAGACGCCGAGGTCGGCCAGCATATGCTCTACACGACGAATGCCGACGCGCCCGGTATCATCGGTCTGCTCGGCACGGTCTGCGGCGAGAACGGCGTCAACATCGCCAATTTCCAGCTCGGCCGCAACCGGCCTGGCGGCGATGCCATCGCGCTGCTCTATCTCGATGCTCCGTTTCCGGAAAACGTGCTGGAACAGGTGCGGGCGCACAAGTCGATCGACTCCGCCAAGCGGCTGCATTTCGATGTGGGCGGCGCCTGAAACATGCCCGCGCGCGCCCCGCGTGCTCTACAAGCACACGGGGCGTTTCGACAATAATGGCTGCGACGGGCTCTGGATTGCACCATTCTGATCCGATCCCGAACATTTGCCGGCTAAATCGCCAGCTTCCTTCCGCTGTATTCGGCGAGGCTGATGCCGCCGAGCACCAGCACGAGGGCCAGACCCTGATAGAGCTGGAATGTCTCACCGACGATCAGCACCGACAGCAGCGTACCGAAGATCGGCACCAGGTTGATGAACAGGCCGGCCCGGTTTGCGCCGATCAGTTCGTTGCCCCTGATATAGAAGATCTGCGAGACGACTGAGGCGCCGATCGCGGTGTAGAACGCTATCGCCCAGCCGCGCGCATCGGGGACGATGACCTTGCCGGCGGCCAATTCCCACAGGAAGAAAGGCAGCGAGGTGACAAGTGCGGCAATCGACAGCGCCAGCATCAGGCTTTGCCAGCGTATGGCCGGCTTCAGCCGCAGCCCGACCGAGTAGAAACTGTAACAAAGCACCGCGATCAGCATAATGGCGTCGCCGAAGTTGAGATCCAGCTTGAGAAGCTGGCGCAGATCGCCATGGCTGGCGGTCAGGGCGACACCGATGATCGTCAGCACGACGCCGGCGATCTGCACCTGGTTCACACGCAGGCGAAACAGCACGAAATTGGCTAGGATGATCACGATCGGGATCGCCGCCTGCTCGATCGAGACGTTGATCGCCGTCGTGTAATTGAGCGCCGTGTAGAAGATCGCGTTGAAGAAGGTGAAGCCGCAGGCGCCGAGCCCGCCAAGCAGCAACCAATGCCGGCGCACCACCGGCCAATCCTCGCGCAGCGCTCGCCAGCCGATCGGCAGCATGATCAGAACGGCCAGAACCCAGCGCAGGAAGACCAGCGTCATCGGCGAAATGTGGTCGACCGCCAGCTTGCCGGCCACGGAGTTGCCGCCCCACAGCAAGGTGGTGAACAGCAAGAACAGATAGGCGGTTCGATGCATCGCGAAATTCCAGCCGGGCGAGGGGCAGGCGGAGGGTCTATGCCGAGCTATTGTGGTGGTTCGCCCAAGTAAATGATGTCAAAGGCGAAAATTGTTGTGCCTGAGGGCGCTTTCGGCGGTAAAGAATGGTCGCGCTCGCCGGGTCTTGACGTTATAGAGCGACGTGCGTCCACTTGGACGGACAAAGTACGCGTCTCAAGGCTTGAATGTCCGCATCGTGCTTTCCGAAATCGATTCCGATTTTCGGGCCTATGCGATAGAAGCCTGTCGTTTCGAACCATTTCAAGCCGCTCCGAGCGGCGCCTCAAGGGAAAAGAAACATGGCCAACGTGGTGGTCGTCGGCTCGCAATGGGGCGACGAGGGCAAAGGCAAGATCGTTGACTGGCTATCGGAACGCGCTGACGTCGTCGTGCGCTTCCAGGGCGGCCACAATGCCGGCCATACGCTGGTCGTCGACGGCAGGGTCTACAAGCTGTCGCTGCTGCCGTCCGGCGTGGTGCGACAAGGCAAGCTGTCCATCATCGGCAATGGCGTCGTCTTCGACCCGCACGCCTTCGTCGCGGAAGTGGCGAAATTGAAGGCGCAAGGCGTCGAGGTGACGCCCGAGCGCCTGAAAATAGCCGAAAACACCGCGCTTATCCTGTCCTTGCACCGGGAGCTGGACGGATTCCGCGAAGACGCCGCCTCCAATTCCGGAACGAAGATCGGCACGACCCGTCGCGGCATCGGCCCCGCCTATGAGGACAAGGTGGGCCGGCGCGCGGTCAGGGTGATGGACTTGGCGGATTTGGAAACGCTGCCCTTGAAAGTCGACAGGCTGCTGACGCATCACAATGCGCTGCGTCGTGGGCTCGGCCACGCCGAGGTCACGCACGACGCCATCATGAGTGAGCTGATTTCGGTCGCCGACGAGATCCTGCCCTATATGGACCGCGTCTGGAAGATCCTCGACGACAAGCGCCGCGCCGGTGAACGCATCCTGTTCGAGGGCGCGCAAGGCACGCTGCTCGACATCGACCACGGCACTTATCCGTTCGTCACCTCGTCGAACACGGTCGCCGGTCAAGCGGCCGCCGGATCCGGTGTCGGTCCGGGCGCCATCGGTTATGTGCTCGGCATCACCAAGGCCTATACGACGCGTGTCGGCGAAGGTCCGTTCCCGACCGAACAGAAGAACGAGATCGGCGAGTTCCTGGGCACGCGCGGCCACGAGTTCGGCGTCGTCACCGGCCGCAAGCGCCGCTGCGGCTGGTTCGATGCCGTGCTGGTCCGCCAGGCCGTCGCCGTCAACGGCATCAAGGGCATCGCCCTGACCAAGCTCGATGTGCTCGACGGGCTGGACGAGATCAAGGTCTGCACCGGCTACCGCCTCGATGGCGAGGCGATCGATTATCTGCCGGCCAGCCAAGGTGCGCAGGCGCGCGTCGAACCGGTCTACGAGACGCTGGAGGGCTGGAAAGGCACCACCGCGGGCGCCAGAAGCTGGAACGATCTGCCAGCCCAGGCAGTCAAATATGTCCGTCACATCGAGGAGCTGATCGGCGCGCCGGTCGCACTCCTTTCCACCAGCCCTGAACGGGACGACACAATACTTGTGACCGATCCGTTTCAAGACTAGATTCTCAGCCGTTCCGGGCATCGCGGCCGATTTGCGGGGCCGGCCCAGAAACGAAATGCAGGTCGACTGAAGCATGGCAGATTTTGTTGGTGCTCTGAAAAAGACGCTCAATGGTCTCGGCGAGCCGTCGCCGGAGGTACGCGCGAGGGTCTATGACAAGGCCCGTTCAACGATCGCGGACAAGCTGGCCAAGATCACACCGCCGCTGGCGCCTTCGGTCGTTGCCCAGCATAAGCGCACCCTGGAAGACGCCATCGCCAGCGTCGAGCGGGATTATACCAGGAGCGTGCCGGCATCCGATCCGCTGTCGGAGCTGGAAGACATCTTCTCCTCCATCGACCGCAACAAGAACCAACCCAGCCATGTTCGGCAGCCGGCAAAGACCGAGCCGGCATGGCAGCCGGCAGAGACTGAGCCGGCATGGCAGCCGGTAAAGACTGAGCCGGCAAGGCAGCCGGCGCCTGCCGCCAAAGCCGCGCCGAATTGGCAAAAACCGCCATCCGTTGCTTCTCCTCCAGAGCACACCGATGCGGTGCCTTCGGTCGCGGATCTTCCAGCGGAGGACGAGAAGAGCGATACCTTTAGAGACGATGTCTTTCCCAACGACGAGGAGCCGGCGCCGGACACCTTTCAGCGTCTGCGTCCTGCCGAGCGGAGGCGCAGCTCTGGCGGGCTGATCGCCGCTGTCGTCGCTTTGCTCGTCGTCGCCGGCGGCGGCTATGGCATCTGGCTGAACAAGGACGCGTTCAGCAATATGCTAGGTCTCAACAGCACGACGGTCGCAACCATAGAGCCGCTAGTGAAGCCGACCCCGGCCGAGCCGGCTACCGATGCCGCGGCAAGGCCTCCGGCAGCTGCGGCTCCAACGGATGCCGAGGGCACAAAGTTCACCCAGCGGCTGACGCCCGAGGGCGGTGAGGTCGATCCCGGCCCCGCTCCAGGACAAAGCGGTATCGGAGAGGGCGAATCCGTCGCAGCACTGACCACGCCGCCGCCGGCTGCACCTGCGCCTGCCGCGCCGGCCGGCGATACGCCAGCCACGACTGCGCCCGCCACGCCGGGTGCTGCCCCCGCAACGCCGCCTGCCGATGGCGCCACGCCGGCGCCGGCGGCGCCGACCGATAGCGCAGCCGCCCCGGCAGCGCCGGCCCCCGGTGCTGCGCCGGCCGCGCCGACAGCCGCGCCTGCGGAAACCGCGCTGGCGGTCGGCCAAAAGGCGATCTTCTACGAGGAGCGCACCAGCACCGCCCAAGGCTCGGCCGAGCCCGGCAGCATCGTCTGGTCGCTGGTACAGGAATCGCCCGGCGGCAATCTGCCGCCCGAGCCGGCAATCCGCGCCGAGGCGAGCATTCCGGGTAAGGACGTGCAGCTGCGCATGACCATCCGCCGCAACACCGACCAAACGCTGCCGGCCAGCCACATCATCGAGATGATTTTCCTGACGCCCGATGGTTTCGACGGCGGCGGCGTCGACAATATCCTGCGCGTCGCCATGAAGGGCTCTGAACAGGATGCCGGCAGCCCGCTGATCGGCATCCCGGCGAAAATCGCGGACGGCTTCTTCCTGGTCGCTCTCAACGACACCAAGGCGGACGAAGACGCCAATCTGACCCTGCTCCGGGGCCAGAAATGGATCGACGTACCGGTCGTCTACAAGACCGGACGGCGGGCGCTGCTCACCATGGAAAAGGGCATTCCCGGCGAGAAGGTGTTCGACGAGGCGCTGAAGGCCTGGCAAACAAAAGAGGCGGGCTGAGGCCGGGGCTCACCAGCCTCAACCCTCTCAGAAGCCCTGGAATAGCATGTCGAGCGCGGCCACGATGTCGTCGTGGCGGCTGGAAAGATTTCCTTCGGCGGCACGCAATTCAGAAGCCATCAAGGCTGACATGAATTGAGTGACCATGACATGGTCACTGCCGTTGATCGTGAAGGTGGGGTTTAGCCGGCGCCCCGGCACCGGGGCCATGTTGGGCGGCATCAACGGGATAACAATCCTTGTGTTTAGACCTTCAAGAAGATCAGCCTGAACGTCGAGCAGATAGCCGTCGCCTTCAGCTCTCCGGTAGAAATCGTAACGCGCCATCAAAACGGCCGGTACTTGGCCAGTGGCAGTCTGTTGCGCCTGACATAGTCGTTAGAGCTCTCGATCGCCTCCCTGTTTTCCTCCTGCCACCGGCGCGTTTTTTCGGCTGAAATCGCCTTGGCGATACCCTCCTCGGCGGCGCGAGATATATTAATACCGAGCGCCTTGGCGTCCTCGATCAATCTGGAGTCGATCGAGGTATTGACCGATTTTCGTTGGGCTTTTGGAGTCGACTGAAGCATGGAGCAGCTCCCATTTATGCGCATAAGATAGGCGCATAAAAGCACGCATGCAATGCCTACCCCTCCATCTCCTCGCGCAACATTTCAAGTTCCAGCCATTCCTCCTCGAGCGCTGCCAGCGTGGCGCGCTCCTTGTCGAGGGCGGCGATGGTCTTCTGGAACGAGGCCGGATCGCGCTCGTAATAGGCTGGGTCGGCGATGTTGTTCTCCAGCCGTGAGATCGAGGCGTTCACCGCCTCGATCTTCTTCGGCAGCGATTCCAGCGCGAATTTTTGTTTGAACGACAGTTTTTTTGAGCCCTTCGGCGCGGGTGCTTCGCTCCTGCCTGCCGCCACCACTTCGCTGGTCTCGGCCTTTGGCCGTGCCTTGCGGTCGTCCAGCCTGGTGCCGCCGCGCTGCGCCAGCATGTCGGAATAGCCGCCGGCATATTCGATCCAGCGGCCGCCGCCGTCCGGCGCGATCAGGCTGGTCACGGTGCGGTCGAGGAAATCGCGGTCGTGGCTGACCAGGATCACCGTACCGGCAAAACCGGCGACCAGTTCCTGCAGCAATTCCAGCGTCTCCATGTCGAGGTCGTTGGTCGGCTCATCGAGCACCAGCAGGTTCGCCGGCCGCGCCAACACGCGGGCGAGCAGCAGCCGCGCCCGCTCGCCGCCCGAAAGCTCGCGCACCGGCGTGCGCGCCTGTTCCGGTTTGAACAGGAAATCCTTCATGTAGGAGACGACGTGGCGCTGCTCGCCATTGATGACGAGGTTCTCGCCGCGCCCGTCGGTGAGGTATTGCGCCAGTGTCTCTTGCGGATCGACCGCGTCGCGTTTCTGGTCGAGCGTGGCGATCTCCAGATTGGTGCCGAGCCGCACCGTGCCTGAGTCCGGCTTCAATTCGCAGGTCAGCATCTTCAGCAGTGTCGTCTTGCCGGCACCGTTCGGGCCGACCAGGCCGACGCGGTCGCCGCGCTGGATGCGGGTCGAGAAGCCCTTGACCACAGTGAGGTCGCCAAACCTCTTCTCGATGGTCTTGGCCTCGATCACCAGCTTGCCGGATTCGGCGGCGTCGCTGGCCACCATGGTCGCCGCACCCTCGGCGCCGCGATGGCCACGAAAGCGCTGGCGCATGGTCTGCAGTTCGCCGAGCCGGCGCATGTTGCGCTTGCGCCTTGCAGTCACGCCGTAGCGCAGCCAGTGCTCCTCGCGCACGATCTGGCGGCCAAGCTTGTGCTGCTCGCGTTCTTCTTCTTCCAGAACGGTGTCGCGCCATTCCTCGAAATGGCCAAAGCCCTTGTCCAGCCTGCGGGTCTGGCCGCGATCGAGCCAGACGGTGGCGCGCGACACGCGCTCGAGGAAGCGGCGGTCATGCGAGATGACGATCAGCGCCGAAGAGGTGCGGGCAAGCTCCTCCTCCAGCCATTCGATGACCGACAGGTCGAGATGGTTGGTCGGCTCATCGAGGAGGAGAATGTCGGGCTCCGGCGCCATGACGCGGGCAAGGGCGGCACGGCGCGCCTCGCCGCCGGAGAGATCGTTCGGCCGCTCGTCGCCGGACAGGCCGAGATGCTCCATCAGATAGGTGGCGCGGTAGGGATCGTCGGCGGGTCCGAGCCCCGCCTCGACATAGGCGCGGACGCTGGCGAAACCATCCAAGTCGGGCATTTGCGGCAGGTAGCGCACTGTCGCCGAGGGCTGGCGGAACACCTCGCCGTCCTGCGGCTCTATCAATCCCGCAGCGATCTTGAGCAACGTCGATTTGCCCGAGCCGTTGCGGCCGACCAAAGCGATCTTGTCGCCCGCCGACGCCGTCAGTTCCGCCCCGTCGAGCAGCGGCGTGCCACCGAAGGTCAGTTTTATGCCGTCGAGATTGAGAAGTGGCGGCGCCATGTCAGCTTCCAGGTAAGGGGAATGGGTGGGCGAGCAACAGCGCGCGGCCACTGCTCAGCGCAATTTCCAGCCGGCCCTTGACCTCGTTGGAAATGGTCAGCGACGAACCGAACGCCATCTCGATATGGTTCAGCGGCCATTTGGCGCCGGTCACGGTCAGGCCGGTAAGGTCGGAAAAGCCGAGAATCGAAAACAGCGTGCCATCGGCGTAGTCGAAGCCGGCCTTTCCGCGAAGCAAGGGAGTGCCTTCCTGTGCGCCGCTGGTCAAAAGCACCTCCGTCCCTGCCTCGGCCAGTCGGACACTGAGCGCCAGGTGCAGGAAGGCGTGGTCGGTGCGCTTGCCGCCGAACGCGCCGGCGAGCACGAGACTGGTCGCGCCGCGTTCGAGCGCGGCGGCGATAGCCAGTTCGCCGTCGGTCTTGTCCTTTTCTGCCGGAAACACCTGGCGGGCCACGGCGGCCAGCTCGTCCGGCAAGTCCGCCGGCACCGAATCGAAGTCGCCGACCCAGAGTTCCGGCGTCAGGTTCAGCGTCCGGGCATGGCTCATGCCGGCGTCGGCGGCGATGACACGGGAGCCTTCGACCTGGCGGTCGAGCAGCGGCGTGCGGATTAGATCGCCGCCAAGCAGGATGGTGAATTTGCTCATATGCGTGGCCCTTACCAGCCCTGCTTGCCAAACGGAAGGCCGCGTTCCAGATGCCCGGCAAACTTCCGCTTGCGCCGCAACCAGGCTGGGCCTATGTGTCGAAACGCTCTAACGGGGTGCTGGACGCGATCTTCGCGAACCAGCTGAGAGGCGACCATGCCAACCCGCTGAACCTGATCCGGTTTGTACCGGCGGAGGGATTAGACGTTTCGGACAGCCCGACGCCTCAATTCCTTTCAACGCGAACGAAGGAGGCGCCGATGCGCACGTTTTTATACACTCTAGTTTCGGCAGTGCTGCTTGCGGCGACTGTTCCCGCCGGCATCGGGCCGGCATCCGCGCAGGAAAAACTCACCGTCTATACCTATGAGAGCTTCACCGCCGACTGGGGTCCAGGCCCCGCGGTGAAGAAGGCCTTCGAGGCCGAATGCGGCTGTACTCTCGAATTCGTCGCGGTCGCCGACGGCGTCGCCCTGCTCAACCGCGTCAAGCTGGAAGGGGCCGCGACCAAGGCCGACATCGTGCTCGGCCTCGACACCAATCTGACTGCGGAAGCCAAGGCCACCGGCCTGTTTTCGCCGCATGGTGCCGTCATCGATGTCAATGTGCCGGGCGGCTGGAGCGACGATGTTTTCGTGCCGTTCGACTATGGCTATTTCGCCGTCGTCTACGACACCGAAAAGCTGAAGACGCCGCCGAAGAGCCTGAAGGAATTGGTCGAGGGCAATGCCGATGAGAAGATCGTCATCCAGGATCCGCGCACCTCGACGCCCGGTCTCGGCTTGTTGTTGTGGGTGAGGTCGGTTTATGGCGACAAGGCGCCGGAAGCCTGGGCCAAGCTTAGGGCAAAGGTGCTCACCGTGACGCCGGGCTGGAGCGAGGCCTATGGCCTGTTCACCAAGGGCGAGGCGCCGATGGTGCTGTCCTATACCACGTCGCCGGCCTATCACATGGTCGCCGAAAACACCGAACGCTATCAGGCGGCGTCCTTCGAGGAGGGCGCGTATCTGCAGATCGAGGTTGCCGGCATCACCACGTCAGGCGCGAAGAACCCATTGGCGAAACAGTTCCTGACTTTCATGACCGGACCGAAATTCCAGGATGTCATTCCCGAGACCAACTGGATGTTCCCGGCCGGCAAGACCGAGAAGCCGCTCAATCCGGCTTTCGACAAGCTCGTCAAGCCGACCAAGACTTTGCTTTTCAGCCCGGAAGAGGTCGCCGCCAATCGCAAGGCCTGGGTCGACGAATGGCTGTCGGTGATGAGCAAGTAGCTTGTGATTGAAAGATGATTACTCTACGGCGCCCGGGAACTCGACCTCAGCCATATTTTCTGCTTCGACGATCGTTGAACTAGGCAGGGCGGCATGCATACCGGATATCCTGCCGATCCCCGCGTCACCGCCGGCACCATCGCGCTTGCCGCTGTTGCGCTGCTGGTCGGCGGAGCGTTCGCCGGGCTCATCGTCGAAGGCGCCCGCGACCCGTCCGGCGCCGCGTCGACCTTCGATTCCTACCTCTTCCGGGTCGCCCGTTTCACGCTGTTGCAGGCTTTGCTGTCGACACTGCTTTCCGTCGTGCCGGCGCTGTTCGTTGCGCGGGCGCTGTCGCGGCATCCGCGCTTCTTTGGTCGCGGCCTGATCCTGCAGCTCTTCGCCGTGCCGCTTGCGCTGCCGGCCATCGTCGCCGCACTCGGCATTCTGGCTCTCTATGGCCGTGCCGGCTATTTCGCCGGCGTGCTCACCGCGATTGGCGGTCTGGGCTGGCCGGGCATATACGGCCTGTCCGGCATCCTCATCGCCCATGTCTTCTTCAATCTGCCGCTGGCCACGCGGCTGTTCCTTGAAGCGCTGACGACAGTGCCGGCCGACCAGTGGCGGTTGGCGAGCCAGCTCGGCATGGGCGCCAGATCCGCCTTCCGGCTGATTGAATGGCCGACGCTGCGTGCGGCGCTGCCGGGCGTCGCTGGGCTTGTCTTCATGCTCTGCATCACATCCTTTACCATCGTGCTCACGCTGGGCGGCGGGCCGCGTGCGACGACATTGGAGGTCGCCATCTACCAGGCACTGCGTTTCGATTTCGATCCTGCCCGCGCGGTGACGCTGACACTGCTGCAGATCGCGCTGACCTTCGTCGTTGTGCTGGCATTGATGCGGCTTGGCGCCAACATCGTCGGCGACGCCAACCTGCCGGTGGCATCGCGCCGCTATCTTTCGGCCGGCCCGGCCGAGACCGTGCTGAATACAGCATTGATCGCTCTCGCATTGCTGTTCGTCGCCGGGCCGATGGCTGCCATGGTGACGTCAGGCCTTGGCGCCGATCTCGGCCGGCTGGCGGGCGAGATCGCGGTGCGGCAGGCGACGCTGACCAGCGCCGTGCTCGCCCTGCTGGCGGCGCTGCTTTCAGTGGCGCTGTCGCTGTCGCTCGTCATGGCACGACGGGCGCTGGCCTTGAGGCGTCGCGTCGGCGCCAGGACGCTGCTCGAATACGCCACCGATACCGGCGCCGGCTTCGTCCTCGTCGTGCCGCCCATCGTCATCGGCGCCGGCTGGTTCCTGCTCCTGCGTGCTGTCAGCGACGTCTTTGCCATCGCCCCTGTCATGGTCGTCACCGTCAATGCGGTAATGGCGATGCCGTTTGCCATCCGCGCCATTCGCCCCGGCTATGATGCGGCGAGCGAACGCCACGAACGGCTCTGTTTGCTGCTTGGCATTTCGGGCTGGAACCGGTTCCGGCTGGTCGACTGGCCGTCGCTGCGGCGGCCGCTCGCCACCGGTTTCGCGTTCGCCATGGCTTTGTCGCTCGGCGATCTCGGCGTCATTGCCCTGTTCGGCAGCGACTCCCTGCAGACACTGCCTTACCTCTTGCTGGCGCGCATGGGCAGCTACCGCACGATGGACGCGGCAGGCCTGGCGTTGCTGCTCGGCCTGGTTTGTCTTGCGCTTGTCCTGGCCGCTGACTGGCTGGGGCAGGGAGAAAAATCATGATGCTCAACAGCGCGGAAAGCGGTACGGCCGTGCGGCTGGAAAAGGTCTCGTTCAGCTATCGCGAAGCGCCGTTTTTATTCGATGTCGAGTTCGCCGCCTCGAAGATCACCGCCATCATGGGGCCGAGCGGTTCGGGAAAATCGACGCTGCTCAATCTGGTGGCCGGCTTCGAGACGCCGCGATCGGGCCGCGTGCTGATCGGCGGCGCCGATGTCGGCGCCAAACCGCCGTCGGCGCGGCCAGTGTCGATGGTGCTCCAGGAAAACAATCTCTTTGCCCATCTTTCGGTCGAACGAAATGTCGGCCTTGGCCGCTCGCCGTCGCTCAGGCTGGCCGAGGGCGACCACGCTGCAATCGCCGGGGCGCTCAAGCGCGTCGGCCTTGCCGGCAAGCAACAGCGCCTGCCGCGCGAACTCTCCGGTGGCGAGCGGCAGCGCGTCGCGCTCGCCCGCGTCCTGGTGCGCGACCGGCCGGTGCTCTTGCTCGACGAACCGTTCGCCTCGCTCGGACCGGCCTTGCGCGACGACATGCTCGATCTGGTAGCCGGCGTCCATGCGGAGCGGCGCATGACGGTGCTGTTCGTCACGCATCAGCCGGAGGATGCCCACCGTATCGGCCAGGACATGGTGTTCCTGGACAATGGCACGGTTGCCGCAACCGGGACTGTCGCCGATTTTTTTACCAAGGCTGGACCGGAGGCCTTCCGACGCTATATCGGTGCAGGTCCGTTTGGCGCGGGATCACGAGATGTTGCCCGGAAGCGGACATAATTTACGGCCAAACCGGCTTCAGGCGATGTGGTGCTTGCTTGCCATGGTCAAAGTAGTGTGACTAGGTCCTCCGATACTGGTCCGGCATAGGTTGTGATTTGCCACTACGGTGTGCCATGCGTGCTCATGGCCGCGAAGGACGCTGTGGCAGTTGATTGTGCGCATGATCCTTTCTGAAAATCGATGCCCGATTTTCGGGGCCATGTGCTGAGACCCGAAAGGAAGCTGTTCTGCCGACCGGCACCGACAGAGTGAGAAGGAAACCGCTGGCGCGCTTCCTCGCGCTGGCCGGCTTTGCCATGGCGCTGGCAAGCTGCCAGATGTTCACGCCGCCGGACGTTCAGGAATCCGGCTTCCAACCTTCCAGCAAACCGATCACGGTCGACAATGTCGCCGCCAACAGCAAGCTCGCCGAAATGGCGAAGGCGCAGCATCCGCGCATCCTGGCCACTTATGGCGGCGAGTATTCCGATCCCAAGCTCGAGCGCATGGTCGCCAAGGTCGTCGGCAGCCTGACCGTGGTGTCGGCCAACCCGAGCCAGACCTACCGCATCACCATCCTTAATTCGCCCAACGTCAATGCTTTCGCGCTGCCGGGCGGCTATCTCTACATCACGCGCGGCCTGTTGGCGCTGGCCAACGATTCGGCCGAGCTCGCCGCGGTCATCGCGCATGAGATGGGCCACGTCACTGCAAACCACGGCTTGCAGCGCCAGCAGCTCGAGGCTGAGGAGGGGTTTGCAACCAAGGTCGTCTCCGACGTGCTCGGCGACAGCCCGACCGCCAAGGCGGCACTGATCCGCGGCAAGCTGCGGCTTGCCCAGTTCTCGCGCAATCAGGAGCTTGAGGCCGATGGCATCGGCATCAAGTCGATCGGCGAGGCGGGCTTCGATCCCTTTGCCGCCGGCCGCTTCCTGCAGTCGATGTCGGCCTACACCGATTTCCGCTCGATCAGCGGCGCCACCGACGCCAGCCTCGACTTCCTGGCGACGCATCCTAACACGCCGCAGCGCATCGATCTGGCGCAGCGTCATGCCCGCCAGTTCGGCGCGCCCGGCGTCGGCACGCGCGACCGCGACGCCTTCCTCGCCGGCATAGACGGCCTGCTCTACGGCGACACGCCGGAGGAGGGCTATGTGCGTGGCGAAACCTTCCTGCATCCAGGGCTCGGCGTGTCGTTCTCGGTGCCCGACGGCTTCATCATCGACAACTCGGCCGCGGCGGTGACGGCAACCGGGCCAGGCGACATAGCGATTCGCTTCGATGGCGTTTCGATCGACAAGAGCCGCTCGCTGACCGACTACATCCGCAGCGGCTGGGTGGCCGGTCTCGACGAAAGCAGCGTGCGCCAGGAAACGATCAATGGCAACGACGCGGCGACGGCGCATGCCAGTGCCGAGGGCTGGCAGTTCGACATCGCGGTGATCCGCGCCGGTGGCCAGGTCTACCGGCTGCTGACGGCTGCCCCTTCCGCCAGCGCCTCGCTGGATGCCGTGGCGCGCTCGGTCAGCGGTTCCTTCCGTATCTTGAGCGCGGCCGAGAAAGCGGCGCTGAAGCCGCTGCATATCCGCGTTGTCACGGTGCGGCCCGGACAGACCATGGGTTCGCTCGCCGCGCAGATGGTCGGCGTCGACCGCAAGCTCGACCTGTTCAGGGTGCTCAATGCGATGTCGCCCGGTGCAGCCGTTTCGGCCGGCGACAAGGTCAAGATCATCACCGACAAATAAGAGTCAGGCGGCGGTCGCCAGAAACTCGGGGTTTTGCTTCACCAGCGCCACCTTGAGCTTTTCCATGGCGCGTGCCTCGATCTGGCGGACGCGTTCCTTGGAGATGCCGAGCGCCTCGCCGAGGGCTTCGAGCGTCGCGCCCTCGTCGCTCAGCCGGCGCTCCTCGATGATCCTGAGCTCGCGGGCATTGAGCGCGCCGAGCGCCGTTTTCAGCCAGACAGAACGGCGTTCGACATCGATCGTGTCGCCCACGACCTCGTCCGGCAAAGGATCGTCCGAAACCAGGAAATCCATTCGCTCGGTGGCGCCCGCATCGTCGGCGAGCGGCTGGTTGAGCGAGCTATCCGGTGCCGAAAGGCGGGAGTCCATCATCGCCACGTCAGCCTCGGAGACGCCGAGCGCGACCGACACCTCGCGATAGAGCGAGGTATTCGAGATCGGCTCGGCACCGTTCGCCAAGCGGGCGCGCAGGCGCCGCAAATTGAAGAACAACGCCTTTTGCGCCGAACTGGTGCCGCCACGCACGATCGACCAGTTGCGCAGGATATAGTCCTGCATCGAGGCGCGAATCCACCATGTCGCGTAGGTCGAAAACCGCACCTCGCGTTCCGGTTCGAAGCGGGCCGCCGCCTCCAGCAGGCCGACATGGCCTTCCTGGACCAGATCGCCGAGCGGCAGACCGTAGTGGCGGAATTTCGAGGCCATGGAAATGACCAGACGCATATGTGCCATGGCGATTTGGTGCAGCGCCTGCTGGTCGTTGTCTTCCTTCCAGCGCAGCGCGAGAAGATGCTCTTCGTCGCGCTCGAGATAGGGGGCTTTCATCGCCGCGCGGACCATGGTTCGCCCTGCCATATCTTCCATCATGCCACGCTCCCTGTTCCGGGCGTTGCGGTGCGATCGCTCGAACCCTAAGCTGGCATCGTGGTTGAATTGGCGACGCCGCGCCCTACAACAGCCAAGAACGTGCCACGCGGGTGAATGGTTCCGCCGCTGATGTCGCGTGGATTGCACTGCCGAAAGCTCGTTGCGGTGGTCGCTACGTGGTCGGTTGGCGCGACTCGATGTGGTTTTGAGAATTGGATTTCGAAAGCGTCTCATTTTTGAAATCTGGTTCCTTATTTCGCCAGCCCGCATCTGTCAGTTTCCGGCGCTCACAAATGCGGCGTACGCCGGCCAATGACGGGATCACAGAAAAATGAAATGGCTCAATTCGCTTATCGTCGCCGCAATACTGCAGGTACTGGCCGTCACATCAGGCCATGCCGGCGCCAATCTCGAGCAGATCAAGCAGGCCGGTGTCTTCAAGGTCGGCACGGAGGGTACCTATGCCCCCTTCACCTATCATGATGCCTCGGGCGCATTGGTCGGCTTCGATGTCGAGATCGCCAAGGCGATCGCCGAGCGCCTCGGCGTCAAGGCCGAATTCCTCGAAGGCAAATGGGATGGGCTGATCGCCGGCCTCGACGCCAAGCGCTATGACGCCGTCATCAACCAGGTCGGTATCACCGAGGAGCGCAAGGCCAAGTATGATTTCTCCGATCCCTATATCGCGTCCAAGGCGGTGCTGATCGTGCGCGGCGACAATACCGACATCAAGAGCTTTGCCGACCTCAAGGGCAAGAAGGCGGCGCAGTCGCTGACCTCGAATTTCGGCAAGCTCGCCGAAGCGAACGGCGCCGAACTCGTCGGCACCGATGGTTTCGACCAGTCGATCCAGCTGCTTCTTACCGGCCGTGCCGACGCCACCATCAACGACAGCCTGTCCTTCCTCGATTTCAAGAAGCACAAGCCCGACGCCAATGTGAAGATCGCCGCGCAGGAAGAAAACGCCGACTATTCCGGCGTCCTCGTGCGCAAGGGCGATCCGGAACTGGTCGCCGCCATCAATCAGGCGCTGGCCGATATCAGGGCCGACGGCACCTACCAGAAGATCGCCGACACTTATTTCGGCCAGGACGTTTCGAAGTAAGCGCATTTCACGGAGCGGGCCGGTTGCCGGCCCGTATGGCAGGTATCGCGGCGAGCTGTCTTTGACGGCCGCCGCTTTTCGCGTGATATGGCGGCCGTATGATCGCGCTTCGATGCTGCCGGGGCGGTTTTGGGCGGCCATCTCGCAAGGAGGGTTTTCGTGCCGCACTGGCTGCAACTGATGCTGGACTCGTTGCCCACGCTGCTATGGGCCGCGCTGATCTTCACCGTGCCGCTAACGCTGCTGTCGTTCGCATTCGGTCTCTTCGTAGGACTGGTTGCGGCGCTCGTTCGGCTGTTCGGTCCGAAGCCGCTGGTCGCCGTGGTCCGCTTCTACGTCTGGATCTTCCGTGGCACGCCGCTTCTGGTGCAGCTCTTCCTGATCTTCTACGGCCTGCCCTCGGTCGGCATCCTGCTCGACGCTTTTTCAGCTGCGTTGATCGGCTTCACGCTCAACATCGGCGCCTATACGTCGGAGATCATCCGCGCCGTCATAGGCTCGGTGCCGAAGGGGCAGTGGGAAGCGGCCTATTCGATCGGCATGACCTGGAGCCAGGCGATGCGGCGCACGATTCTTCCACAAGCAGGCCGCGTCGCGGTGCCGCCGCTGTCAAACACCTTCATCTCGCTGGTCAAGGATACATCGCTGGCCGCCGCCATCACCGTGCCGGAGATGTTCCAGGCGGCGCAGCGCATCGTCGCCACCACCTATGAGCCGCTGATCCTCTATGTCGAGGCGGCGGCTCTCTATCTGGCGCTGAGCTCGGTGCTGTCGGCGTTGCAGACGCGCTTGGAAAAGCGGCTCAGCCGCTATGGCGGCTTCCTGGAGGCGCGCTCATGATCGGTCTTACCGACATCGAGAAGCGCTTCGGCGACAACCTAGTGCTGAAGGGCGTGACGGTCACCATCGAGGAAGGCAGCGTCACCGCCCTTGTCGGTCCCTCGGGCGGCGGAAAAAGCACGCTTCTGCGCTGCATCAACCTGCTCGAGATGCCGACTTCGGGCACGGTGCGCATCGGCGACGACGCGCTCGAATTCCATCCCGGCGGCAAGGTTTCCGGCACGGCCATCCAGCGCCTGCGGCTGCAGACCGGCATGGTGTTCCAGAATTTCCAGCTGTTTCCGCACCGCACGGCAATCGAAAATGTCATGGAGGGGCTGGTGACGGTGCTGAAATGGCCGGTCGAGCGAGCGCGCGAGCGGGCGCTCGCTCTGCTCGAAAAGGTCGGCATGGCGCACAAGGCCGATGCCTGGCCGGCGACCCTGTCAGGCGGCCAGCAGCAACGCGTGGCGATTGCCCGGGCGCTGGCGCCATCGCCGAAAGTGCTGCTGTGCGACGAGCCGACCTCGGCGCTCGATCCGGAACTGGCTCAGGAGGTGGTCGACGTGCTCAGCCAGCTCGCTCGTGAGGGCACCACCATGGTGATGGCGACGCATGATTTGCGCCTCGCTTCGAAGATCGCGCAGGAAGTGGTGTTCCTCGACGCCGGCGCCATCGTCGAGAAAGGCCCCGCCGCTGTTTTGTTCAGCAATCCGGAGCGGCAGCGAACCAAGCGGTTCATCGCGACGCTGAAGCAGGAAGCGGAGAAGGAAGGCGGCGGCGAAGGTTAATGCATGTCGCCCAAAAGTGCGCAGCGGTTTTGGGATAACGACATGCATAAAAAGAGAAACCCGGCGCGAGGCCGGGTTTTTCCAAATTCGAAGGCGAGAAGCGCTCAGGCTGCTTCTTCCTGCTCGGCTTCTTCGTTGTCGGCCTTGGCGCCGCGCTTCGGACCCTTGTTGAGATTCACCTCGATGAGGCGCACCGCTTCGGTTTCCGACATGCGGTTGACGGCCGCGATCTCGCGCGCCATGCGGTCGAGTGCCGCCTCATAAAGCTGGCGCTCGGAATAGGACTGCTCCGGCTGGTTGTCGGCGCGGTAGAGGTCGCGCACCACTTCGGAGATCGAGATCAGGTCGCCGGAATTGATCTTCGCATCATATTCCTGGGCGCGGCGCGACCACATGGTGCGCTTGACGCGGGCGCGGCCCTGCACGACCTTCAGCGCGCGATCGACATAATCCTCTTCCGACAGCTTGCGCATGCCGATGGAGGTCGCCTTGGCAACCGGCACTTTCAGACGCATCTTGTCCTTCTGGAAGTCGATGACGAACAGTTCCAGCTTGTGGCCCGCAACTTCCTGCTCGTCGATCGAGACGATCTGGCCGACGCCGTGCGCCGGATAGACGATGTACTCGCCGGTCTTAAAACCGTGACGCGCTGCGCTGGACTTCTTCTGCGGGGTGATTGTTGCCATTACGCCATGAACTCCTTGGTGTGGTACCGGCATTCTGCCGGCCGAACTCGCGCGATCGGGTAACCGATCGTTAGCCGCACAACTACGAACCCACCGGAAAAGCCGAGGCCGGCAAACCGCATAATTGCGACCGCCTGCCCCAGATCACTCTGGTCCGGATTGAGAAATTCACCTTTCAGTGATTTGGGGCGTTTGCGCCATAAATCGACGTTGTGTCACCGGCATGTTTGGTTGATGTAGCACAAAAAGTCGGAAGAATCAAGGTTTTGCTGCACGCGCGAAGGCCATGTGCCATCGCCGCCTGCCAAGGCAGTTAATGTACCATGCCTTTTAGGCGGCGTTATGCTGGCTGAAACAGCGGTCTTGTCAGTCGCCCTCGCCGGGCTCGGGGGAGAAATATTTCTCAAACTTGCCGGCCTCGCCATCGAAGGATTTGGCGTCGGCCGGAGGCTCCTTCTTGGCGGTGATGTTGGGCCATTTATCAGCGTATTCGGTGTTGATCTGCAGCCATTTGTCGAGACCCGGCTCGGTGTCGGGCTTGATCGCGTCTGCCGGGCATTCCGGTTCGCAGACGCCGCAGTCGATGCATTCGTCGGGATGGATGACGAGCATGTTCTCGCCTTCGTAGAAGCAGTCGACCGGGCAGACCTCGATGCAGTCCATGTATTTGCATTTTATGCAATTGTCGGTCACGACATAGGTCATCGGTCGGCTCCCGGACGTCCCGTTTTTGTTAGGCTTTTTTGGTGAGGTAACGTCTTTACCCGCCGCTTGCAAGGGCAGCCATTGCGCGCGATACCGGTGTTTCCGGAATGGAATTCCAGAGGGGCGATGCGGCGAAGCCCGGTTATGCGTCAGTCGTCGCCTAACAACCGGTCGGTCTCCCGGCGTTCCTTCTTGGTCGGGCGGCCGCTGCCGGCATCGCGCAGCGCGGGAATCGCATCGGCAACGGCCTCGCCCTTCGGCGCGGGCGGCGGCGACATATCCTCGTAGAGCATGCGCGCTTCTTCGGCAGGGCCGCGCCGGCTTCCCGTGCGGAGCACCTTCCAGACGAAGATGCGCCGCTCGAGAGTGATGGTCAGGACGTCGCCGGCCCGGACCAGATCGGAGGCCTGCGCTGCTTTGTCGCGATTGATGCGGACGCGTCCGGCCACCACCAGCTTCGCTGCCAGCGAGCGCGATTTCACCGCACGCGAAAAGAACAGCCATTTATCGATGCGCTGGCGGCCTTCGGCGACCATCGGAGCGAGCGAACTTACTTCTTCAGCTGGTCGCGCAACGCGGCGAGCTTGGCGAATGGAGAATCCGGGTCGAAGCGCACGGGACGCTCCTCGCGAGGCTTAGGCTGGAACGCGGGCTTTCCACCTGGTGCGCCACCCTTGCCGTCCTGCCTGCCGCCCTTCCAGTCCGGCCGGCTTTCGCGACGATCGGGACGCTCGCCCTGCGGCTTGCCGTCGCGCCGTTCCCCTGCCTCACCCTGAGGCTTGGGCTTGAACTTGCTGCGGTCGAAGCGCGGCTTGCCGGCGCCGTCGCCGTCGCGGCGTCCTTGATGGGGGGGCCGGCTGCCTGGAGCGCCGGCCGGTTGTCCGCCGGTGGCATCTGCCGGTGCGTCGCCACGGCCATCGCGGGCGGCTTGCCCGTTGCGCGGGCGATTGTCCCTGTCACGGGGCCGGCTGTCGTGGTGGCGGTGGCGCGGACGCTGGTCGAAGCGGCCCTGCCGCCACAACAGGATGGGTTTTGGTTCTTCGGCCTCTTTCTCGGCCTCTGGAGCAGCCTCGCCGGTGGCGGCTGCCGCCGCCGCGGCAGGTTCGGCCGACACTGCGCCCGTCGCAGGCGAGGCTTCGGGAGCCGGCTCTGCAGGTGCGACCGCAATCTCGGTGGCTTCGGGTTCTGCCTCTGGCTGAGCCGCGGGTACCGCAGGCATTTCAGCTGCGGCTTCGGCTGCAGGCAGTTCCTCTTGCGTGAACTCAGCCGGCGCTTCCAGCTGAGCTTCTGCGACAGGCTCCGCTTCGGTGGTGGTTTCCGCGGGCGCTTCGGCTGTGGTCTCTGCCACTGCATCCGGCTCCGAACTCTCGGCCGGCGCCTCGGCGGCTGCGTCCGCAACCGCGGCGTCCGCTGCCTTGGCCTGCTCGGCTCGCGCAGCTTCTTCCGCCTCCTGCTTGGCCGCGGCGGCTTCACGCGCGGCATTGTTCTGTGCCTCGAGCCGCGCCCTCACCTCGACTGCCGGCTTCGGCTCCGCTCGGTAGCCGAGGCCTTTCAAAATCTCTTCCATGTCGTCGGCCGTAGCGCCGAGGATCGACATCATCGGCGGCGTCACCATGAAAGACTGACCGTCATAGGCGCCGTCGGGCCGCTGACCGAGGCCCGGCTTCCAGTTGGTTGCGGGCCGGATCAGGTCGGCCAACCGTTCAAGGATGTCGACGCGCACCGCGCGACGGCCGAGATTGCGGTAGCCGGCCAGTTTGTAGAAGGCCTTGTCGAACGTGGGATCGATGACCACCGAGGTGCGGCCGGAGGCCAGCGCGTGGACCACATCGCCAAAGCCGGGCTTGTCCTTGCCGTCGTTCTGCAGCGCCCACAACAGCGTCACCAGTCCGGCCGGGGCCGGCTTGATCAGCGCGGGCGCGAAGACGTGGTAGGCGCCGAAGCGCACGCCGAGCCGGCGAAGGGCGGCGCGGCCTTCCTGGTCGAGCGACTTCATCTCCTGGGCGATGTCGCGGCGGTTGATGAGGCCGAAATGCTCGACGAGCTGGAAGGCAATGCCGCGGCCGATGCCGGTGATCTGCTCGGCGTTCTTGAGGTCGACCAGCGGCTTCAGCAAGGACTCGATCTGGAAATTGACGAAGCGCTCGGCGCGCGCCGCGACCTTGTCGCGGGCTGGTCCGGTGAGCTGCTCGTCGGCCAGCAGCACAAGGCGCGGCTTCAACGGCTCGTCGCCTGCGACCAGCGTGCCGATCGGCGCGCCGATCCAGCGCAGCGTGCCGTCGGAGCCGAGCGCGATGTCGCCATTGGCCGAGGCGCCGAAGCGTTCGGCCCGCGCCTCGAATTCGGCTGCAAGCGCCTTCTGGGCTGCTGTGCGCACTGCCTTGGCGTCCTCGCCGCCGGCGCTCTGGTCGGCGGTGAAGCGGAACCCTTGCAACTCGCCGACATGATGGCCTTCGACGAGGACAGTTCCGGTTGGGCTAATTTCGGCTTCAGGCATGGTATTTTCTCTAAGGCGCCGCATGAGGACGGAAGTCCTGCGGTCTACGAAGCGTTTCGTCAACCGCTCATGCAGCGCATCCGACAATCTGTCTTCGATTTCGCGCGTCTTTTCCTGCCAGTGTGCCTGATCGGCCAGCCAGCCGGGCCGGTTGGAGACGAATGTCCAGGTGCGGATCTGGGCGATCCGGTGCGACAGCGTGTCGATGTCGCCCTCGGTGGTGTCGGCACGGCGCACCTGCTCGGCCATGTAATTCTCGTCGACATGGCCATGCCTGGCAAGGTCCATGTAGATCGAGGCGATCAGGTCGGCATGCTGGGCAGGCGCGATCTTCCTGTAGTCGGGAAGGGCGCAGGCCTCCCACAACAGCGCCACGCGCTTGGCGTTGGTGGCCAAGGCCCGGATATCCTCGTCGCGGGACAAATGCTCGAGCGCCTGCGCATCCACAGCCGGTAGCGCACGCGTCAGGCCTTCGACCGGCGCGTTGGTCTCGGTGGAGCGCTTCAGCGCATCGAGGCTGGCGAAATCGAAATGCGCGGTGCGCCATTGCAGCACTTTCACCGGGTCGAACTCATGCCCTTCGATCTTCTTGACCAGATCTTCGTCGAGCGGATCGACCTGGCCGGTGACGCCGAAAGTGCCGTCGCGCAAGTGCCGGCCGGCGCGGCCGGCGATCTGGCCGAGCTCGGCCGCCGTCAGGTTGCGATACTGGTAGCCATCGAATTTACGGTTTTGAGCGAAGGCGACATGATCGAGATCGAGGTTCAGGCCCATGCCGATCGCATCGGTGGCGACCAGGTAATCGACATCACCCGATTGGAACAGCTCCACCTGCGCGTTGCGAGTGCGGGGTGATAGCGCGCCGAGCACGACGGCCGCACCCCCTTGCTGGCGGCGGATCAGTTCGGCAATCGCATAGACCTCGTCGGCGGAAAAGGCGACGATCGCCGTGCGTCGCGGCAGGCGGGTCAGCTTCTTCGAGCCGGCATAGGCGAGATGCGACAGCCGTGGCCGGGTCACCACCGACACGCCCTTCAGCAGACGCTGGAGGATGCCGTGCATGGTGGCTGCGCCGAGCAGCAATGTCTCCTGGCGGCCGCGCAGATGCAGGATACGGTCGGTGAAGATGTGGCCGCGCTCGAGATCGCCGGCCAGCTGCACCTCGTCGATGGCGACGAAGGCGGCGTTGGTCTCGCGCGGCATGGCTTCGACGGTACAGACCGAATATCTGGCACCGTCGGGCTGGATCTTCTCCTCGCCGGTGATGAGCGCCACCTTGTGAGCGCCGACCTTCTCGCAGACGCGTGAATAAACCTCGCGGGCGAGCAACCTGAGCGGCAGGCCGATGATGCCGCTTTCATGCGCCACCATGCGCTCGATGGCGAGATGGGTCTTACCGGTGTTGGTCGGCCCGAGCACGGCAGTCACGTCGCGGCCCGAGAGGATCAGCGGCTCAATATGTTTCGGCGGGATGTTCATCGACCTGGAAATCAGGCTCTCTTCTTCGCGTTGTCGGGAGCGCGCCCCGTGGCGGCGCGTGTGACAGCCGACACATAGGGATTTCGAGTGCGAAGCGAAAGCGGAATGTTCCGACTGCAGCTCGAAGGCTCTCGTCTGGTGTTGTCAACCGGTCCTGATTAACAGTTGGAACGAGTCTGGAACGAATCAGCTACGAATCGCTGACTCTTGCTGATTCAGGTTTTGTTCACGGCTACATCTGGACTTTTTGCCGACGAGTCTCACCACATGCTGAATCGCCGAACTGGCCCGATTCATGCAGGGCGGACGTCCTCCTTAACAGTTGCCGGTAAACGATCGGCGCAGGCCGGCGGGCATCACCCAACATTATGAAATTATTGATCTTTCCTAACGCGCCTTTACGGTTTGAGGGATGTTTTCAGCCTTTGTCGTTAACCTTCCGGTCAAAGCCGGAACGAAACGGCGACGAATCAGCGCTGGCGGGTGTTTCCCGGTTTGTTCACCCCAATATGTTGTGTCGTGAACAGGTTTTCCACCTGTTATCCACAGGCGAGGAACAGGGTTTTGCACAGGCTGTGCGGCCGCCGTTAACTTTTGCGTGCCGCTTCGGCACAAATCGGTGTCAACGTCCGTCGGTCGGCGCAGTCGCGCACGAGGACCAGACCAGACTCCAGGTTCAAGAAACGTCCTCTCCCACGGCATAGCGCTGCAAGGTAGGGCCGACGTTCTGAATGATTTCATCGTGGGACAGGGCGACGACGGGCGGAAGCCGCAGCAGGTATCGGCACATCGCCAAACCCAGCAACTGGCTCGAAACGAGCCCGGCACGTCGACCCGCGTCGGCGGGATCAGCGACCGCCGCAACCACCGGCCTGACCTGGTTGCCAAATACGTCACGCAGCTTTTCGGCGGCGAATTCGTTCGACGTCGCCGAACGCAGCAGAATTGCCATGCCAGGACCGCTGGCCGCGCCCTCCCAGATTTCGAGAAAACGCCTGATCAGCGTTTCACCGATGGTGTTTCGGTCGATCACCCGAAGTGCCGGCAATTGCAGGTCGACGACCGCCGCCCTGGCGAACAGCTCGTCCTTGCTGCGGAAATAGCGGATCACCATGGCCGGATCGATCGAGGCATGCGCCGCGACGTCGCGGATGGAGGCGCCGTCATAGCCGCGCTCGGCGAACAGGAGCCTCGCGGCCTCGAGGATTTGGGCGCGCGTGCGGTCCGACTTGCTGGGTTTCTTCGGCTGATTCTCGGTCATGAAAATTCATATGCCAACGGCCGTTGACAAATGCAATAGCTTCGACTAGAAAGTCAACGATCGTTGACAAATGGAGAGAAAAAATGTTGCCCGATACAACGGAAGTCCTGATCATTGGCGCCGGCCCGACCGGCATGGCGCTGTCCATCGTGCTGCACCAGGCCGGTGTCGATCATGTTCTGATCGACAGGCTGGCGCAGGGCCTTCAGACCTCGCGGGCTGGCGTCATCCACTCGCAGACGCTGGAAACGCTGGAGCCTCTCGGCGTCACGCAGCGGCTGAGCGAACTTGCCCTGAAGCTGCAGAATTTCGCCATCCGCGACCGCAATCGGGCGCAGCTCACGCTTGATTTCGGCAAGCTTCCGTCAAGGCATCCCTATTTGATGATGCTGCCTCAGAACCTGACCGAGCAGGTGTTCGCCGAACGGATCGCAGCCCTGGGCGGTGTGATTCACCGCATGGTCGAGGCCAAGGCGGTCGTTCAGGATGCTGACGGCGCGCGCGTGACGGTGGTCGAGAACGGCCGCGAGAAACTGATATCGGCACGCTATGTCGTTGGTGCCGACGGCATGCAAAGCCTGGTGCGCAGGTCGACCGGCATCGAGTTCGACGGCGCGGCCTATGACGCTTCGTTCGTACTCGCCGATGTTCGTCTCGACTGGCCGGTTGGGCCGACGGAAGTGTCGCTGTTCTTTGCACCGGCCGGGCTGGTGGTGGTGGCGCCGCTTCCGGACGGATCGTACCGGGTCGTCGCGACAATGGATGACGCACCGGAAAAGCCCGAGATCGCCGACATCCAGGCGCTGCTCGACAGCCGCGGACCGACCAAGAAAAGAACCCGGGTGCTCGACCTGTCGTGGAGCTCGCGTTTTCGTGTGCATCACCGCCTGGTCCGCTCGTACCGCAAGGACCGGTTGTTCCTCATGGGTGATGCCGCGCACGTGCACAGCCCGGCGGGAGGGCAAGGCATGAACACCGGCATCATCGACGCGGTCGTGCTTGGCCAGTTGCTTGGCGACGTGGTGAAAGGCGTGCGTCCGGAAGCGGAGCTCGACCTTTACGAAGCGCTGCGCCGCCCGGCGGCCCAAGAGGTGCTTGAACTGGCTGCCACGATGACCGGGATGGCGCTTACCCGCAATTCGGTGAAGCGGTTCGCCCGCAATCTCGTGCTTTCGGCGCTGAACCTCAATCCATTCCTGAAGCGTCGCATCGCCTTGAAACTGTCAGGCCTCAGCCGGGCGCCGCTTGCCCGCCTGCCGGCCCCTTCGCGCGAGCCGGGTCCGATCGCCAAGACCGAGCCTGCAGCCGGACCAGGGCTGAAGCTTGTCGCCTGACAGCCGCTACTATCCGGTTCCGCCGCCTCAGGTGATGTACTGGCCGCCATTGGCGGAGATGGTCGAGCCAGTGATGAAACCGGCATCGTCGGAAGCGAGGAAGACGACGCAGCGTGCGATCTCTTCCGGCTCGCCGAGGCGGCCGACCGGGATCTGCGGGATGACGCGCTCGTTGAGCACCTTTTCGTCCATCGCCCTGACCATCTCGGTAGCGATATAGCCGGGGCAGATGACATTGACGGTGATGCCGGCCCGCGCTCCTTCCTGGGCGAGCGCCTTGGTGAAGCCGATGTCGCCGGCCTTCGACGCCGAATAATTGACCTGGCCGGTCTGACCCTTCTGGCCGTTGATCGAGGAGATGGTGATGACGCGGCCGAACTTGCGGTCGCGCATGCCGCCCCACAGCGGGTGGGTCATGTTGAACACGCCGGAAAGATTGGTGTCGATGACCTCTTTCCATTGCTCGCGCGTCATCTTGTGGAACATGGCGTCGCGGGTGATCCCGGCATTGTTGACCAGAACGGAGACCGGGCCGAGATCGGCCTCGATCTGCTTAATGCCGGCGGCGCAGGCATCGTAGTCGGCCACCGACCATTTGTAGACCGGGATGCCGGTCTCTGCCTTGAATTTCTGCGCCGCTTCGTCATTGCCGGCGTAGTTCGCGGCGACATGATAGCCGGCGTTTTTCAGGCCGATCGAAATCGCGGCGCCAATACCGCGCGACCCGCCGGTGACGAGTGCTACCTTTGTCATGGTTTCCTCCCTTTTTAATTCGTGAGTGGCGGGCGCTGAACGCTCTAACGGCGATTGAGCCCGTTCGCCACCGACTATTTCATGGCTTGGCTGGCGCATGAACCCCGAAAATCGAAATCGATTTTCGAAAAAGGATCATGCGCAAGTGCTACAGCCTCCTTTGCACGTCCCAAGGGACGCCCGGCGCTGTAGTCTGTCTTCAGAGTGCTTCCACGCACATGGCGACGCCCATGCCGCCGCCGATGCACAGCGTGGCGAGGCCCTTCTTGGCACTTCTGCGGCGCATCTCGTAAACCAGCGTGTTGAAGATGCGGGCACCGGAGGCGCCGATCGGATGGCCGATGGCGATGGCGCCGCCATTGACATTGACGATGGACGGATCCCAGCCCATGTCCTTGTTGACGGCGCAGGCCTGCGCGGCGAAAGCCTCGTTCGCTTCGACCAGGTCGAGATCGCCGACCGACCAGCCGGCCTTGGCCAGCGCCTTGCGCGAGGCGGGAATAGGCCCGGTGCCCATGATCTGCGGATCGACACCCGCGGTCGCCCAGGACACGATGCGCGCCAGCGGCGTGATGCCGCGCTTTGCGGCTTCCGCCTCGGTCATCAGCAGCACAGCGGCGGCGCCGTCATTGATGCCGGAGGCATTGGCGGCGGTCACCGTGCCGTCCTTGTCGAAGGCCGGTCTTAGCTTGGTCATGGCGTCGATCGTGGCGCCGTGGCGGATATATTCGTCCTGGTCGACTGTCGTGTCGCCTTTCTTGCCCTTGACGATGAAAGCCACGATCTCGTCTTTGAATTTGCCGGCCTTCTGTGCGGCCTCTGCCTTGTTCTGGGAGGCCAATGCGAGCCCGTCCTGGTCCTCGCGGGTAATCTGGAACTGGCGAGCGACGTTTTCGGCCGTGTTGCCCATGTGGTAGCCATTGAAGGCATCCCAAAGCCCGTCCTTGATCATGGTGTCGATCATCTTGTAGTCGCCCATCTTGACGCCGGCACGCAGGTGTTGAGCGTGCGGGGCCAGCGACATCGATTCCTGCCCGCCGGCGACGATCACCCTGGCATCGCCGGTGGCGATCTGCTGCATACCGAGAGCAATAGCGCGCAGACCTGAGCCGCAAACCTGATTGAGGCCCCAGGCCGTGGTTTCCTTTGGCAGGCCGGCATTGATAGATGCCTGGCGGGCGGGGTTCTGGCCCTGAGCCGCGGTCAGCACCTGGCCGAGGATGACCTCGTCGACCTCCGCCGGCTCGACACCGGCACGGGACAGCAGTTCCTTGATGACCACGGCACCAAGCTCATGCGCCGGGGTGGCGGCAAAGGCGCCGTTGAAGGACCCGACGGGCGTGCGCGCCGCACTGGCGACAACGATAGCAGCGGACATGTTCTTCTCCAGACTTCGAGGTATCGAGTTTTGGTATCGTCAGGGCTTTTCTTGCCCTTTCAATGATCCAAGTCAAACCTGAAATGAGCATGACGGCCATGCGTCGCAAGCAGGTCGCTCGCGATCGTGGAAACAGTCTGGCGCATTGCTGCGCAGCATATTTGGGCCGCCATGCAGCATTAATTTATCCCGCACTGCACAAACCGCTTGGAATTGTGACGCTTTTGCGCATATCCTTGAAAAGGCGCAATCGTTACCGGCAGCTTACTCAAATGCGCCGGTGTCCTGGGAGGATGCTGATGGCCGCGAAAGACGAACCGATTATCATCAAGAAATATGCCAATCGCCGCCTCTACAACACCGGCACCAGCACTTATGTGACGCTCGAGGACCTTGCCGAAATGGTCAAGAAGGGCGAGGAGTTCACCGTCCAGGACGCCAAGACCGGCGACGACATCACCCATCCGGTGCTGACCCAGATCATCTTCGAACTGGAGAACAAGGAAGGGCAGAACATGCTGCCAATTCCATTCCTGCGCCAGTTGATCGCCTTCTACGGCGACCAGATGCAGATGATCGTGCCGAGCTTCCTCGAACAATCGATGATCGCCTTCTCAAAGGAACAGGAACGCTTCCGCGAGCAGATGAAGGGTGCGTTGGGCAAGTCGCCGCTGGACATGATGAAGATCGCCACGCCGATCAAAGCGCTGGAAGAGCAGACGCGCCGCAATATGGAGATGTTCCAGAACGCCATGCGCCTGTTCACGCCCTTCCCACCCGCAGGCTTGAATGGCTCTTCCGCAGCGCCGGCGGAGCCGCCCAGGAAAGAAACGTCGGAAAAACCTGACGACCTTCAGGAGTTGAAGGAACAGATCGCCGCCATGCAGCGCAAGCTCGACACCATGTCGTGATCGCCGGCCGGACCGAACCCGGCCGAAATCTCTCATCAGTAGACCGTGTCAGAAAATCTCCGCCTCGAATGAGGCTGAGGGACTCCGGCCACGCTAAAGCGCGTCGCGTTTGATCGGCCTCATGCGACGCGCTTTAGGTTGTTGTTTTATGCATGTCGTTATCGCAAAACCGCTGCACACTTTTGCGCGACATGCATTATTTCGTCGTCACCGTCACCAGAGCGGTAACGGGTTTGCCGTCCACAAGAATGGGCTTGTGATGATCATCGGCAAGTAGCACGCCGATCACGTGCTTGCCGGCGGCATCCGGACAATGGCCGAAACGAGCCTTGATAAGATCGCCGCCAAAGTCGCTGTTCATGCTGTTGTACGGCTTGCCGGGGATGTTGCAGGTATCTCCGGTGGGATCGATCTTCATATGCACGTGGCCGCATTGGCCGACGCCGTCGCATTCACCCGCTGGCAGCAGCGTGAAGTTGCTCCTGACGATGACGCCTATCGCCTTCTCGGGATCGTTGCCGAGTTCGATGACCGAACCGGCCACCGGCCAGACGATTTCCAGGGTTGGCCGATCTTCGGCCTGGGCAGACCCGAGCGACAATAAAGAGAAAGCGAGGACAGTCGTTGCGATGATGCGAAGCATGGTAACCTCCGTTGACGTTGTAATCACTGATTACATAGGAATCGCTCGGGCGCAAGAAAATAATCGGTGATTACATTTCGGCCTCGTGCTATTGGGCAGGCATGACCAACCCAACGGATTCCGGCGAAGCCGCCAACCCCAAGCGCTATCATCACGGCAATCTGGTTGAGGCCTTGATCGCTGCTACCGTGGAGATCATCGAAGAGCGCGGAGCAGAGCATGTCTCCGTGCGTGAGGCCGCAAAACGTGCCGGCGTCTCGCCCGGCGCGCCATTCCGGCATTTTCGGTCGAAAACAGCGCTGCTGACCGCTGTCGCCGAACAGGCCATGAACCGGCTGACCGAAGCCGTTGCCGATGCACAGTCCAAAGTCGACAGCGCAGATCCCATCGTGGCCTTCGAAGCGATCGGACAAGGCTATCTGGAATGGGCGATCAGCAATCCGACGCATTTCCAGATCATAAGTTCTCGAACGCTGATTGATTTCGACGCGTCGGATAGTCTTCGTGATCAGAATGAAGCCGTTCGCCGAAAGATGATCGACCTGCTGACCCAAGCGCTACAAGAAGGTCGGCTTGCTCCGGACACCGACTTTGACCATCTGGTGCTTGCCGCGCGCGCATTTGTCTACGGGTTGGCGCGCATGGCGATCGATGGTCATTTTCCGGAGTGGCATCCGTCCGAGCCGCCATCGCTCGCCGCGCGCAGAGCTCTCCATCTTTTCATGAGCCGGATTTCATCCAAAACGCAATCTCAGGAGCACCCCGAAGTGGCTACCCGGGATCGCTGACAAACTGTTTTCACACGGTCTGTCAGGCGCACAACTTCGAGTGAGGGTGTCCTCATTCATGACAAAAATTTCATGTCATCGCCAATCCGCGCCGCTGTTCTTGCGCCGCACGAGACATATATGCTGCACTGCAATATGCTTCCGTTAGCACCTTACTGAAGGATTTCGCCTTGCCCAGCAGAAAAACCGCCATCGTCACCGGTTCCACCTCGGGCATCGGCCTGGCCATCGCCCATGCGCTTGCGGCCGACGGCTGCAACGTCGTCGTCAATTCCTTTTCCGACACTGCCGACGACCAGGCCATCACCGATGCGATCGCCAAACATCACGGCGTGAAGACCGCCTATATCAAGGCAGACATGTCGAAGCCGGCCGAATGCCGGGCTCTGGTCGCGAAAGCAGCCGAGACGTTCGGCTCGGTCGACATCCTGGTCAACAATGCCGGCATCCAGCATGTCGCGCCGGTGGAAGAATTTCCCATCGAGAAATGGGACGCGATCATTGCCATCAATCTGTCGTCGGCCTTCCACACCATCGCTGCCGTGATCCCGCTGATGAAACAAGCCGGCGGCGGCAGGATCGTCAACATCGCCTCGGCCCACGGGCTGGTCGCCTCGCCGTTCAAGTCGGCCTATGTCTCGGCCAAACACGGCATCATGGGGCTGACCAAGACGATCGCTTTGGAACTGGCGCGCGACAAGATCACCTGCAACGCCATCTGCCCCGGCTATGTGCTGACGCCGCTGGTCGAGGCACAGATCCCCGACCAGATGAAGGCGAACAAGATGGACCGCGACACTGTGGTCCGCGAGGTCATGCTCGAAAAGCAGCCGACCAAGGAGTTCGTCACGGTCGAGCAGGTTGCTGCTGCCGCGGTGTTCCTGTGCTCGGATGCGGCGGCGCAGATCAACGGCACGCATATTTCGGTCGACGGCGGCTGGACCGCCCAGTGAATTTGCCGCGCGAAACAAATCTGGCCGACAAATCAAAGGCAACGCCATGACGACGAACGGCAAGGTGGAGGAGCCCAAGAAGATCAACGTCGCGCTGCAGGGTGGCGGCTCGCACGGCGCCTTCTCCTGGGGGGTGCTCGACCAGTTGCTGGAGGACGGACGGCTCGACATTGCGGCGGTTTCCGGCACCAGCGCCGGCGCCATGAACGCGGTGGCGCTGGCCGACGGCTTCGTTCGCGGCGGCGTCGAGGGCGCGCGGCAGAAGCTCGACGATTTCTGGCGCGCGGTGGCGCGGAAGGGCCGGTTCAGCCCGGTGCAGCGCATGCCGTGGGACGTGGCCTGGGGCAATTGGTCGATCGAGAACACGCCGGGCTATCTCTTTTTCGACACCATGTCGCGGGTGTTTTCGCCCTATGTCGCCAACCCGCTCGGCCTCAATCCGCTGCGCGACGTGATTGAAAAGGAGATCGATTTCGGCAATGTGCGCGCCTGCAAGTCGATGGAGCTGTTCATCTCCGCGACCAATGTCGAGACCGGGCAGTTACGCGTCTTTTCCGATGGCGAGATCGACCTTGACACGGTGATGGCGTCGGCTTGCCTGCCGCAGCTGTTCCGCGCCGTCGAGATCAAGGGGGTGCCCTACTGGGATGGCGGCTATGGCGGCAATCCGGCGCTGTTCCCGTTCTTCAAGACGACTGCCACCGAGGACGTGCTTTTGGTGCAGATCAATCCGGTGGTCCGCGAGGGGACGCCGAAGAGCGCCAACGAAATCCAGAATCGCATCGACGAGATCACCTTCAACGCCGGACTCTTGCGCGAATTCCGCTCGATCGCCTTCATCAAGGAGCTGATTGCAGCCGGCCGGCTGCCGCATGGCGAATACCGCGACATCCGCATGCACCGCATCGATGCCGACGAGGCGTTCAAGGACCTGTCGGCATCGTCCAAGGTCAATGCCGAATGGGCATTCCTGACCTATCTGCGCGACCTTGGCCGCACCGCCGCCAGCGACTGGCTGGAGGAGAATTACGACGCCGTCGGCAAGCGGCCGACGCTTGATCTCTCAGGCGAACTCGATGACGGCTTCAAGCCGGTGCGTGGTCCGGCACCGGGGCGGCGGGTCAAGGAGTTCCTCGCGGCACGCAAGAAGCCCGAAGCAGCGCGTCGCCGAGCCTGAGGCGTTTTGAATTGTCAGCTTTTTTGCAAGGCTAGATCGATCACCTTGATCAGCGCGGCCGCGGCCCGCCGCTGCTCGTCCGGATCGCTGATGCGCATCTTCATGCCTTCCAGCCCGTCGAGCAGCATGTCGGCCAGCAATTTTGCCGACAAGCCCTTGGCGGTGAGATCGACGCCATTGCGTCCGGCCTCGCTCTGGATCGCTGCGGCGACATGCTCGGCAAACCGGCTGCGCCAGCAGCCGATCAAGTCGGCGAGACTCGACTTCATGTCGAGGAGTTCGGCGCCATGCGGCGAGGCGTGGACGGTGCGCGTCATCGAGATCAGCGCTTCGTCGATGGCCCGCATCGTGCGCTCGGCAAATGGTTCTTCGCCGGCGAGTGCCGTTTTCGCCTGCTCGAGCGAGCGGGAGAGCAGCATCAACGCGATGGCGCGATAAATATCGGTCTTGTTCTTGAACTGGAGATAAAGCGCCGGCCGCGACATGTCGGCGGCACGCGCAATGTCGTCCATGGTGGTGCGGGCGAAACCATAGGCCAGAAACACCTTCATCGCGCTGTCCAGAATGCGGACGCGCTTGGGGTCGGTGGCGATGTCCTCGATCTCGATCATGGCGCGACTTTATCCTGCAAAAGCTCTGTTGACAAAATGACGTAATTTGTCAAGATGTATGAGGACGAAATGGCCGACCGTCCTTTTGCCTCGGGCTGTGGACGACAACAAAGGGTATCCCGATGCGCCTCACCGTCGACGGGCAGGCATTCGACGTCAATGCCGATCCCGAAATGCCGCTGCTGTGGGCGCTGCGCGATCTCATGGGCAAGACCGGGCCGAAGTTCGGCTGCGGCATCGCCGCCTGCGGCGCCTGCACGGTGCATGTCGACGGCCAGCCGGTGCGCTCCTGTTCATTGCCGGTCGGTGAGGTCACCGGCGCGGTCACCACGATCGAAGGCATCGGTACCGAAGGCAGACTGCATCTGGTACAGCAGGCATGGCTGGAAGAGCAGGTCGCCCAATGCGGTTACTGCCAGGCCGGCCAGATCATGAGCGCGGTGGCGTTGCTCGACGAGGTTGCCGACCCGACCGATGCCGACATCGACGATGCCATGGGCGGCAATCTCTGCCGCTGCGGCACCTACCCGAAGATCCGTGCGGCGATCAAAAGAGCGGTCGTGCTCAAGACGGCGGGGATCTGACTATGGCCAGTGTCGGAAAGATCGCCCGCCGCACGTTTCTCATCGGAGCGGCTGCCATCGCGGGCGGCATCGCTGTCGGTTACTATTACTACCGCAAACCCTACCCGAATCCGCTGGAAGGCTACCTCGCCGCTGATGAAGCGACCTTCAACCCCTATGTGAAGATCGGCGCCGACAACACCATCACCATCGTCGCGCCGCGCGCCGAGATGGGCCAAGGTATCTCGACGACGCTTGCTGCCATGGTTGCCGAAGAGCTCGATGTCGGGCTCGACCAGATCAAGGTCGAGCACGGCCCGGCCTCCTACGCCTATTTCAATGCGGCGATCCTGGAAGAGGGCGGTCCGTTCGCCTTCTTCGACGAAAGCATGACCGCGGAAATAGTGCGCGCCGGCATGGGCGTGGTCGGAAAATTCCTCGCCCTGCAAGGCACCGGCGGTTCGACATCGACGCTCGATGGTTTCGGCAAGATGCGGCAGGCAGGCGCCGCCGCGCGGCAGATGCTGATTGCAGCGGCCGCGCAAAAGTTCGGTATAGCTGCCGCCGATCTGGAAACGGCCAATGGCTCGATCCTGCACAAGGCGTCGGGCAAGTCGCTGACCTATGGCGCTGTCGCCGCGACCGCCGCGACGATGGCGCCGCCCGCGGAAATCAGGCTCAAAGACAAAGCCGACTGGAAACTGCTCGGCAAACCGCAAAGACGCATCGACATGCTGGCCAAGGTCACCGGGGCGCCGATCTTCGGCATCGACGTGACGCTGCCGGAGATGCTGTACGGCACGGTCAAGATGAGCCCGCGCTTCTGGGCCAAGCCGGTCAAGGCGGATTTCTCCAACGCCGAGAAAATGCCTGGCGTGATCAAGATCGTGCCGATCGACACGAATTACGGCCACGGCTTCGGCATCATCGCAGAAAACACCTGGGCGGCGTTCAAGGCGGCGGAGGCGATCGACGCCGAATGGGCCGATCCCGAATATCCGCTGGACAGCGCCGGCATTTCCGAGGTGCTGGAGCAGGCGCTCGGCACCAAAGGGTCGGTGATGCGCGACGATGGCGATGTCGATACCGCCTTCGCCGATGCGCCGCGCGAAAGGATCGTCGAGGCCGACTATGCGGTGCCTTATCTGGCACATGCGACGATGGAGCCGATGAACGCCACGGCGCGGCTGAAGGACGGCGTCCTCGACATCTGGTGCGGCAACCAGGCGCCGACCTTGGTACGGCAGCTTTGCGCCAATGCTGTCGGCATTGAGCAGGACAAGGTCAGCGTCCACACCACCTTCATGGGCGGCGGCTTCGGCCGACGTATCGAGGTGGATTATGCGCTCTGTGCTGCGCTGATGGCGAAAGAAACGGCAGGCCGGCCTATCAAGGTGATTTGGACGCGCGAGGAGGACATGCGCCACGACGCCTACCGGCCGGCTTCGGTCGGCAAATTCCAGGCGCGGCTTGGCAACGACGGCATACCGTTCGCCGTCGACATGACAATCGCCTCGCCATCGCTGATAGCCAGCACCTTGCGCCGGTTGTTTCCCTCGATCCCGCCGCTTGGCCCCGACAAGTCCATTGTCGATGGGGCCTACGACCAGCCCTACACCATCCCGAATTACCGGGTCAGCGGCATTGCTGCGCCCGCCTCCATCCCGGTCGGCTTCTGGCGATCGGTCGGCTGCTCGATCAACGGCTTCTTTCATGAGGGCTTCATGGACGAGATCGCCACCGCCGGGAAAGTCGATCCGGTCGAACTGCGCAAGACGCTGATGGCTGCCTGTCCGGCGGCGGTGAAAGTTGTCGAGAAGGTCGCCGCGATGGCGAAATGGGGCGAGGCGCTGCCCGCCGGCAAGGCCAAGGGCATGGCGTTCACGCTGTCCTTCGGCAGTTGGGTCGGTGAGATCGTCCAGGTCGCCGACACGCCGTCCGGAATCCGCATTGAGAAGGTGTGGATCGCCGCCGATGTCGGCACCGCGCTCGATCCTGATATCATCGAGGCGCAACTCGTCTCCGCCGCCATCTACGGCCTGTCGGCAGCGATGGGTCAGGAAATTACTTTCGCCGACGGCATGGTCGAACAGTCGAATTTTCATGACTACGACGCCATGCGCATCTCCCAGTGTCCGGCGTTCGAAGTCGCCATCCTGGAGAATTTTCACAAGATGGGCGGCGTCGGCGAAGTCGGCACGCCGCCGGCGGCACCGGCACTCGCCAACGCCATCTTCGCACTAGCAGGCAAGCGCATCCGGACACTGCCCTTGTCGAAGGAGGTGACCTTTGCATGAAGTATTGCCATCATGCTGACAGTTGCTGCCATGCTGTTTCGATGGCGCCTCCCCAGCGGCAGAGGAAAGCCAAGGCACGGCACCGATGACGGTCGATGCAGCCAAGACTTGCCCGAGGAACGCGGCCTAGCGGTTGCTTTCGCATCCGCGCTGCGCGGAGTGCGATGTCGCAGACGAACGGCCGCGCTGGTCCGGCGCGCCTGACGGCGGCGGGCGCATCCTGTCCAGCGAAGTATTACCCATCAACTTTTCTGACTATATTGCGGTGCAACTTTGATGTAGAAGCTCGTTCGCCGATCACGGCAAGTTGAACACGGCCTTGCGCGCACCCATATCGGCGACGCGCCGAGTTAGAAGACGCGGCCTGGCCGAACTCCGCGCAATGGAAAAACGACGATGCCGAAATACAGGTTTCACAAGCTTGCAGCCATTGTTGTGCTTGTCGGGTTCGCTGCATGGATGGTGACGGGCGAGTTCTCGTCCGTCGGCAGCGCGGCCGCCGATAAACCCAAGGCGGGGGAGGTCGAGCAGCCAAAGGCGGCTGACGCCGGCCAGGCCAAGCCCGCTGAGGCAGAGCAGCCCAAGGCGCCGTTGCGCAACGTCGCGATCATAACCCCGCCTAGGCGTACCTATGCGCGCGCCATCCGCATTTCCGGACTGACCGAAGCCGACAAGCGCGCGGTCCTGGCGACGCGCGTCGCCGGCGTCATCGACAAGCTGCCGGTCAAGCAGGGACAGCGCGTCACGACCGGCGACCTCGTGCTGATGTTGGCAGCCGAGGAAAAGCTCTCGGCGGTCAGCAACGCCAAGCAGCTTCTGGTTCAGCGTCGGGCCGAACTCGATGCAGCATTGCGGCTGATGAAAACCGGCAATCTGCCCAAGCTGCAGCTCGATACGGCTCGCTCCAGCCTGACGCTAGCCCAGTCGCACCTGGAAGCCGCGCAGGCCGAGCTCGACCGCAACGAGGTGAAGGCGCCGTTTGACGGCGTCATCGACCGTGTACCGGTGGAGCTCGGCAGTTCCGTGATGCAGGGCGGCGAAGTGGCGACCATTCTGAGCCTCGATCCGGTGATCGCCCGCGGCGAGGTCAGCGAACGTGATCTCGGCTATCTGAAGATCGGCGACAAGGCGAATGTACGATTGGTCAGCGGCCAGAATGTCGAGGGCACCGTGCGCTATATCAGCCGCGACGCCTCGTCCGCCACCCGCACCTTCCGCGTCGAGATCGCAATCCCCAACCCCGAGGGCACCATTCCGGCCGGGATGACCGCCGAGATCGCGCTGAGCGCCCAGCCGACCGACGCAGTCATGCTGCCGCGCTCCGTGGTGACGCTGGGCGACAAGGGCGACCTCGGCATTCGCGCCGTCGACAAGGACGACAAGGTCGTGTTCTTCCCGATCGACTTGGTCGACGACACGCCAACCGGCCTGGTGCTCGGCGGCATCCCTGCCGATGCGCGCATCATCGTCGCCGGCCAGGAACTGGTGAAGGAAGGCGAAGTGGTCAAGCCGGTCGAGGCCGACCAGGCGACCATCCAGAAGCTGTTGGGCGAAGCGACGGCCGGGACGCAGTAATCATGGATATCGTCAAACTCGCAATCAGCAATGCCCGGCTGACCATTTCGGTCCTGGTCTTCCTCATCCTCGCGGGTGCGGTCGCCTATCAGTCGACACCCAAGGAAGCGGAACCCGACGTTCCGATTCCCATGATGTATGTCAGCCTGATCTATCAGGGTATCTCGCCCGAGGATTCGGAGCGCCTTCTGCTGCGGCCGATGGAAGCCAAGCTGAAGAGCCTCAAGGGTCTCAAGGAGATGCGCTCGGCCGCCTTCCAGGGCGGCGGCTATGTGCTGGTCGAATTCCACCCGCAGACGGATCTGGCGACGGCGTTGCAGGACACACGCAGCAAGGTCCAGGACGGCAAGGCCGACCTGCCGCAGGCAGCCGAGGAGCCTGTAGTCTCCGAAGTCAACGTCTCCGAATTCCCCGTCCTTGTCGTGACGCTGTCGGGCGAAGTGCCCGAGCGCATGCTCACGGCGGCGGCGCGCGAGTTGCGCGACCGCATCGAGGAAGTGCCGGGCGTGCTGGAAGGCGCGCTGCAAGGTGCGCGCGACGATCTCGTCGAAGTCGTCATCGATCCGATGAAACTGTCTTCCTACGGGCTGCAGCTCGAGCAGCTGATCGG
>NZ_JBVVPW010000014.1:183353-194440 GCF_055811385.1 Mesorhizobium sp. WSM4849 | reverse complement strand
AAGCGTTTTCCAGCAAGGCGCCTGCGATGCAGCCAAGCCAATCGGCCGCTCCACGCAAGCGCTTCAAAAGAGCAACAACGTCGTTCATCCCGGCCCAGGCGGCCGCCGAGCGCAAGCTCATCCCGCCGGGGCCATAGGCCAAGGCCAGACGCAGCAATGTCGCTGCGTCCGCAACATTGCGACGACGTACCAGCGCTCCCGTCGCTCGCGCCGTCGTGTCAAGATCAACACATTGCGACAGTCTCGAGATCAGAGCCTGCCAGTCGCTTTCAATCGAATCATTCCTCTGCATCTGGCCTAGGAATCACATCTCGATTCCACCAGTCTACCCCTAAGGTTAGCGCCTATGGGACAGCGCCCCGCTTCTGTCCTGCCGGACATCTCCCCACGAGTGGGGAGATTGGCTGTCACCACCGCTTTCGCCAACCTCCTTCGTCGCAGGGCGAGCGGGCGCTGAAACTGCTAATCTCCCCCCGTGTGGGGGAGATGTCCGGCAGGACAGAGGGGGGCGCGAAGGATCGCGACAGGCGAGCCCGTCAGCGCTCGCGGCCGAACCAGAACGCGTCGGCCATGCGCGCCATGCCGATCCGTTCGTAGAAGCCGACGGCGTCGGGCACGGAAATCAGTGAGATGGCGACGGACGGCCCGAGCTGCCGCCGCGCTTCGTCGAGCAGGCCCTTGCCGACGCCGAGCCCCTGCGCCGATTTGCAAACGGCGAGCTCGGAAATATAGCATACCCACGAGAAGTCGGTGATGCCTCGGGCGAGGCCAATCAGCGGCTTGCCAGGCGCATCGAGGCGCGCCGTCAACACCAGATCTGCATTGGCAAGCATCGCCTTCAGACGAACGTCGTCATCGATGGGCCGAGTGACACCGAGGCCGGATTCCACCAGCACGCGGCGGAACTCGGCTGCGTCGAGGGTCGGTTCGCTGGCGTAGAGGACTTTGGGACGTGTTGTCATGCCGGCCAAGGTGCACCATAGGGCGGCAACTTTGAAGCGGCCTGTGCTCCAGGACCAGGGCCAGCCCAAAACAGCCGCCTTTTATTTGCCCGCAGCTTTGTGTAAACCGGGCGCCAACACATCCCCGCAGCGAAAAGAAGACGGGCAAAGACCATGGAAAAATTCACCAAGCTCACCGGCGTTGCCGCGCCGATGCCGATCGTCAATGTCGATACCGACATGATCATCCCCAAGGATTATCTCAAGACGATCAAGCGCACCGGGCTCGGCAGCGGACTGTTCGCCGAAATGCGCTACAAGGACGACGGTTCGGAAAATCCGGACTTCGTGCTCAACAAGCCGGCCTATCGCAAGGCGCAGATCCTGGTCGCCGGCGACAATTTCGGCTGCGGCTCTTCGCGCGAGCACGCGCCGTGGGCGCTGCTCGATTTCGGCATCCGTTGCGTCATCTCGACCTCGTTCGCCGACATTTTCTACAACAACTGCTTCAAGAACGGCATCCTGCCGATCACCGTCAGCCCCGAGGATCTGGAGAAGCTGATGGACGACGCCTCGCGCGGTTCCAACGCAACGGTGTCGGTCGACCTCGAAGCCAAGGAAATCCGCGGACCGGACGGCGGCGTGGTCAAGTTCGACCTCGACGACTTCAAGCGGCACTGCCTGCTCAACGGGCTCGACGATATCGGCCTGACCATGGAGAAGGCCGACGCTATCGCCTCGTTCGAGAAGAAGAACGCCGCTGAGCGCCCCTGGGCCTGAGCGGTACGATGACCCGGCCGCGACAGGCCGGGTTCGTGGCGGCTGAACTGAGGGACAGTCATGACACGTTCGCTTCTTGCCGGCGCCTGCGCGCTGGCGTGGATTCTGATGCCGGTGGCTGGCGCGCATGCACAGACCGACATGGTGCTCGTGCCGGCTGACGATGCGTCCGGCCGGGCCGCCGACCTGGGCGCGTCGAGCAATGCGGCCCTAGCCGACGATGACAGCCAAGCACCGGTCCCGTTCGAGAGTGGGCAGCTGACCATCACCCAGCAGGAAGAGTATGGCGAGAAGGTGCTGGCCTATGACGGCAAGCAGCTGGCCAGCAATTACGAGGTGTCCTTCGACAAGATCGTCAAGGTCGGCGGGGTCAACGTCGCGCTGGTCGATGTCGGCGATGGCGGCAACCAGTGCGGCCCGGCCACGGTGATCGTCTGGAAGCCAGAAGGCGGCACCATCCAGAGCATCACGGTCGAGCAGGATGAATGCGGCGCACCGCCGGCTGCGATCTCCGACAGCGCCATCTATTTCGTGCCCTATCTGCTGCCGGGCGTTTCCAAGCCGGCGCTGCAATGGTCGCCGACGGACGGGCTGACGATTTCCGGCAATCTCACCTATATGCCGGAGCCCGGCACTGACTGGAAAGACGTCGATCCGTCGAAATACGACAACATCGTCGCCGCTTTCCACAACGAGGCCGTCTACAGGCTGGCCGAGACGCTGCTCGGCAAGGAGATGCCCGAGATGGCGACCAGCCTGCTGGTCGGCGGCGGCACCGAGAAAACCGCCTCGGGCGCCTTCTATGCCAGCGGCTGCGTGCCGCACAATTGCGGTGGCAATGACGGCTTCATGGCGGTCGATCCGGCCAACCACAAGCTCTATTTCGCCCGCCGGGGCGACAAGCCCGAGCCGGACGCGTGGCCAGCAGTGAACACGTGGCCTGCCGAGGTCAGGGAAGCGATGGACAAGGCGCTCGGCTCGCCGAATTAGCTTCTCTGCTTCGCGCCTTCGTTCCCGAGGCGGGGCCGAGCGGCGGCAGTCGTAACCCTAAAGCGCGTTGCGTCTGAAAGGATTCACGCAACGCGCTTTAAGTTCTTGTTTTTATGCATTTCGCTGTCCCAAAACCGCTGCGCACTTTTGGGCGACATGCATTAGAGCATCAACAAAAAGGCCCGGCGCATGGCCGGGTTTTCCGTCGAATAGAGATTTCCATCAGTCGCCATCGATCGCCGTGGCCATGCGGGCGATGGCCTGTTGATAGACGCTCGCGGAATTCCAGCCAGCAATTGCGCCCATATTCGCCTGCGCGCTCCCGCCGGCCCGCCAACCATGACCCTTGAGGAAGTTGGCGGTGGAAGCCAACGCAGTGCTCTTGTCGCGCAGATTTTTGTTGCCGACTCCATACTTCAAAACATTTCCGGGCAGGAATTGCGTGTGGCCAATCTCGCCATGCGCGGCACCGACCGACGACGCGCTCAACGCGCCGCGATCAACCAGCTTCAGGGCTGCAATGGCATGCGGATAAAAGAACTCCGGGCGGCGGCAATCATAGGCAAGCGTTAAAATGGCAGAGACCGTATTCTGGTTGCCCATGGAGGAACCGAAGCCGGTCTCCATGCCCCAGATGGCGAGCAACACACCCGGCGACACGCCGTAGGTTCCCTCGATCTTGTCGAACAGCGCCGCGTTCGACTTCTTCAGCGAACGGCCCTTGGAAATGATGGTGGATGCGCCACGGCGCTTCATGAAAGCTTCCACCGAGCCGCTGAAAGCCTTGTGGATAGCGCGGTCGGCGGCGATCGTCCTTTTTGCGTAGGTCGCGTTAGCCAGAGCGGCCAGACCCTTCGAGCCTACACCGTTGGCTCTAGCCTCCGAGGCGAACTCAGCCTTCCACGCTTCGAAGCCCGCGCCAGTATTGCCGCACTGGGCGGCCTGTGCCGCTGTTGCCGCCGCAAGCATCATCAATGCTGCCGCCGCGAAAATCTTTCCCTTGGCAAAAAATGCCATGTTTCTCTCCTGGTTGCCTGGATCTTGTCCCAAATACGAATTTGCCAGCGAAACGCCCGCTTGTCACCGTTGGAGCGACGTGCGCCCAGTTGGACGCAGTACGCTCCAACACTTTACAATCAGCGCATCGTGCTTTCCGACAATCGAAACCGATTTTCGAGCCGCCGCGCTAAGAAGTCGTTTACGCATCGCCACCGCAGCGCTGGCGAATGCCGGAGAACTTGCTTACGATCAAGCAATTATTGTGGCGGGGGCTAGAATATTCATGGAAGACGTTGACGTCGTGGTCATCGGCGCCGGTTCGGCGGGACTTTCCGCCGCCAAGACCCTGCGTGCGGCCGGCCTTTCCTTCAAGCTGCTCGAAGCGATGAACCGTATCGGCGGCCGCGCCTGGACCAGCGATCAGCATTTCGGCGTTCCTTTCGACATCGGCTGCGCCTGGCTGCACGCGGCCGACCGCAATCCCTATTTTGCCGAGGCGCAAGCCGCCCGCTGGACGCTTCATCATCACGACATGAATGTCGACCATCTCTATTATCGCAACCGAAAGGCGAGCGAGGACGAAGAGGCAGCAATGAAAGCGGCCGATATCAGGCTGTTCGAGCTGCTGGCGGCGCATGAGGTCAAGCCCGGCGACGACGACCGTCTTTCGGCGTTGCTCGCCAGGGGCCATGCGCCGCGCGCCGCCGCCACCTTTGCCGGACCGATGGACTTCGGTGCCGACGAGGACGAGATATCGATCCGCGACTTTCAGGCCGCCGCCGATCTCGAGCCGAACTATTTCACCAAGGAGGGGTTCGGCGCGCTGGTCGCCCGTTTCGGCGTCGACGTGCCGGTCGAGCTGTCGACGCCGGTGCGGAAAATCCTCTGGGACGTGCCCGGCGTCGCCTGCGTCACCGATCGCGGCACCATCCGCGCCAAGGCGGCCATCGTCACCGCCTCGCCGGCGGTGCTCGCCTTCGAGGAGGTCGAATTCGCGCCGGCGCTGCCCGACACGCATTTCGCTGCCTTCTTCGACCTGCCGATGGGCATGCTGACCAAGCTGCCGGTTGAAATCACGGGCACAAGGCTCGGGCTGGCGCCCTTCGACGACCTGCTGATCGAGCGGCTGGCCAGGCACGACATCTACTTCCTTTGCTTTCCCTTCGACCTCGACCTGATGGTCGGCTTCGTCGGCGGCGATTTTGCCTGGGAGATGTCGGCGGCGGGCGAGGCGGCAGGCGTCGACTTCGTCGTCGACCGGCTGTGCGCCATCTTCGGCGGTGACGTGCGAAAACATGTCGGGCGCGCCATGATGACCAATTGGGGCGGCGAGCGGTTCGTGCGCGGCGCCTATGCGGCGGCCCGACCCGGCCGTTCGCAGGCGCGCGCCACGCTGATGCAGCCGGTGGCGGAAAAAATCTTCTTCGCCGGCGAGCATCTGGCCGGTCCGCTGATGCAAACCTGCGGCGGCGCCAGGCTATCGGGCGAGGCGGTGGCGAGAACGGTCGCCGCCCAGCTTGCGGCAAAATAGCAACGGCAGGAACGCCGGCCGCCGACAGGCGTTTGGGCGATATGCCGCTCCGCACTATATCCGGGCTGATGATTTGAGACCTGGTGATTTGAGATTGGTATGAAGCTCTTCGATTGCCCGCATTGCGGCCACCGCCTCTATTTCGAGAACGCCCAGTGCCTGAACTGCGCCAGCTCCGTGCTCTACGATCCCGGGCATGCGCGCTTCGTGTTGTCAGGCGCCGGCGGCGTTTTCCAGTGCACCAATGCCGACGAGTGCGCCTGCAACTGGATGGCTGAACCTGGCCATGCCTTCTGCCGCGCCTGCGTGCTGAACCAGTTGATCCCGGACCTTTCGGTCGAGGGCAACCGCCGTCGCTGGATCCGCGTCGAAGCGGCAAAGAAGCGGGCAATCTATTCGCTGCTCGCCGCCGGACTGCCGGTCGCACCCAAGCAGAACGCCGGCGACGAGGCCGGCCTCGCCTTCGACTTCCTCGCCGATCCGATCGGCGGTCCGGGTGGCGAGCGTATCCTGACCGGCCATGACAACGGCCTGATCACACTCAATGTCGCCGAGGCGGACTCGGCCGAGCGCGAAAGACGGCGCGTCGAGATGGGCGAGAACTACCGCACTTTGCTCGGCCATTTCCGCCACGAGCTCGGCCACTATTTCTGGGACCGCCTGATCCGCGACGACCCGCAACGGCTTGCCGCCTTCCGCGCATTGTTCGGCGACGAGCGCGCCGACTACGAGCAGGCGCTGAAGGCCTACCATGGAAATGGCGCGCCGCCCGACTGGCAGCAGGGCCACATTTCGGCCTATGCCACGTCCCATCCCTGGGAGGACTGGGCCGAGACATGGGCGCACCATCTACACATCACCGATACGTTGGAGATGGTGCATGCGCTGAATTTCCCGCTCGGCCGGCTGGAAACAGTGGAGGCCAACGACCTGTCGCCGGGTGACACCGGCGGCGAACTGCAACCGGCGCCGTCAGAACCTGCCGCCGTTCCCGAAGCCTTCGAAAAGATCCTGGCCCGCTGGCTGGTGCTGTCGGAAGCGTCCAACTCGATCAACCGCTGCATGGGCCTGCCCGACCTCTATCCCTTCGTCATCTCGGAGGTGACGGCGCAGAAGCTGGCCTTCGTCCACGATCTCCTGACCGGTGTAGTGAAAGAAACCGGAACAAAACGTGAGCCGGCCGAGGCGTTTTAGCCGGAACGCATGAGGCGTTGTTTCGTTTTCGTTCGCGAGGGACCATCAAAACGGAGCGAAACCATGAAGCGCATACTATTTCCTGCTGTCGCCGGAGCGCTTGTCGCCATGTCGGGCACAGCCTTGGCCGATACCGCCGTTTCGGCGGTCGCCGATCTCAACATTCGCGCCGGCCCAGGCCCGCAATACCCGGTCATCGGCGTGCTCGCCGCCGGCCAGTCGGCAACGCTCGATGGCTGCATCCAAAACAGCAAATGGTGCACCATAGCCGAGGCCAATGGCCAGGGCTGGATCTATTCCGACTATGTGACGGCCGATTTCGGCGGCAACGAGGTCGTCCTGACCCGGCGCCCGGCCGCCGCAGACATTACCATCGTCGAGGCGCCCGCCGACGTCGACGATCCCGAAACCTATACCGGAGCGATCGTCGCTGGCGAGCCGATCGAGCCGATCAGGCGGCCGCCGGCCGAAGTCCGCACCTACATCGAGACCAACCGGGTCGACCCGGTCTATCTCGAGGGCGAGGTGGTTACCGGCGCGACCTTGCCCGATACCGTCGAGTTGCGCGAGATTCCGGACTATGACTACCGCTATGTCTATGTGAACGGTCAGCCGGCACTGGTCGACCCCGGCACCCGACGCATCATGTACGTCGAGCGCTGACATCAGCAAGCAATCAGGCGGCCGCCCGGCAAGAGCCCGCGGCGGCCGCGTCTGTCCGATATCGTTAACCTGAGCTTCGTGCTGGAGCGGCGTGCCCGCCGCTCCAGCCTTTTGTTCGAGCATCGGCTTTTCCCAAAACCGTTTCCACTTTTGGGTCCGATGCTCTAGATCATGCGACCCGATGCATCAGGCAAGGAACCGACGTGATATCAGGCCCTGTCGCGTTCGAGCGCTACCGGCGCTCTCCCAACGCCAAGACGACCCTGCCGCGGCTCCTGCTCGGAACGGCGATCGTCATCCTGTTCTGGGTCGCGACAACCATGGCCGTGCTGTTCGGCGGCGCCTATCTATTTGTTATCTGGCAGGCATCGTCTGGCACCCCGATGGAAGGAGGGGCGGTGCAGAATTTCTTGGCCTCGCCCGCCGGGATCCTCGCCGCGCTCGCCTCCTTTGCCGGAATCTGGCTCGGCCTGTGGGGTGCCATGCGCTGGGTCCATCGCGAGCCACTGATGGCGCTGATCGGTACCAGCCGCCGCGTTTCGCGCTCGGGATTTCTTAGGGGATTGGCCGCGGTGCTGATCACATCGCTGCTCTCCGAAATCCTGCTCTATCTCTTGCAGCCCGAGATTGCACGCGGTGCGATCGGCCTGTCGTCCTGGCTGCTGTTGCTGATCCCGATCGCTGCGCTGGCCTTGCTGCAGACCTCGTCCGAAGAGTTGCTGTTTCGCGGCTATCTTCTCAGGGGCCTGGCCAACCGGTTTCAAAACCCCTTCATCTGGGCATTGCTGCCAGCGCTTCTGTTCACTTCGATGCATTGGAGCCCAAGCTCGACGGCCGCCATCAACGCCTGCGTGCTAGCCTCGATCGCTGCTTTTGCGCTGCTCCTGACGCTTGTGGTCTATGCCACGGGCAACCTCGGCGCGGCCTTCGGCGCCCACCTCGGCAACAATCTGACCGGCTTCCTGCTGATTTCGCATCAGCAGAGCTATAATTCCTTCGCCCTGTTCAACGCCAAGCCGCTCGAAGGCCCCGGCTGGACGACGCTTGATGCCGTCCTCATCGCGGCGATCGGCATCGTCTGCAGCCTGTTGACTGTTCTGCTGCTGCTGCATCCGCGCTCGCCGCTGAAGGTCGAGCCGGATATTTCGCACTCCGGCGGCCCAAGCTGATGCGCATCACGCTGGTGGTGCTGCCATAAACCGAACCGGCCCGGTTCAGCGTATTCGGCCCGCACCTTGACTCCGCGGCCGATTTCCTGTCTACACGCCGCGAATTCCGCGACGAGTATCCCTCCGAGCAAGCCGACCGGGACGCCGAAGCCTCTTTGAGGTGACGTGCTGTAAATCGATCCTGGAGGCCAACATCCGGCAGCGCTGTGCGCCCCCGGGTGCTTTTTGGCTTTGGGCTTTTGCCCGGGCTGGCTTTGTTTGGGCCGGCTTTGAGTTGGATACTGGGTGCGAACGCATTACCTCTCGGATCGAACCCGAACCGAGATTGAAGGAAGACAGATGTTTGAATCCCTTCAGGAGCGCCTTGGCTCCATCCTGAACGGCCTTACCGGCCGCGGTGCCCTGTCCGAAGCCGATGTCTCGGCGGCGCTGCGCGAGGTGCGCCGTGCGCTGCTCGAGGCCGACGTGGCGCTGGAAGTGGTGCGTTCCTTCACCGACAAGGTGCGCGAGAAAGCCGTCGGCGCCGCCGTGCTGAAGTCGATCAAGCCCGGCCAGATGGTCGTCAAGATCGTCCATGACGAGCTGGTCGAGATGCTGGGCGCCGAGGGCGTCGCCATCGACCTCAATGCACCGGCTCCGGTCGTCATCATGATGGTCGGGCTGCAGGGTTCCGGCAAGACCACGACATCGGCCAAGATCGCCAAGCGTCTCACCGAGCGTCAGAACAAGAAGGTCCTGATGGCCTCGCTCGACACGCGGCGTCCCGCCGCGCAGGAGCAGCTCCGTCAGCTCGGCGAGCAGGTCAAGGTCGCCACGCTGCCGATCGTCGAGGGCCAGACGCCGGTCGACATCGCCCGCCGCGCCGTGCAGGCGGCAAAGCTCGGCGGCCATGACGTCGTCATCCTCGACACCGCCGGCCGCACCCATATCGATGAGCCGCTGATGGTCGAGATGGCCGACATCAAGAAGGTCTCGTCGCCGCACGAAATTCTTTTGGTCGCCGATTCGCTCACCGGCCAGGACGCCGTCAATCTGGCAAAAAGCTTCGATGAGCGCGTCGGCATCACCGGCCTGGTGCTGACCCGCATGGATGGCGACGGCCGTGGTGGTGCAGCACTTTCCATGCGCGCCGTCACCGGCAAGCCGATCAAGCTGATCGGCACCGGCGAGAAAATGGACGGGCTGGAGGAATTCCATCCCAAGCGCATCGCCGATCGCATTCTCGGCATGGGCGACATCATCAGCCTCGTCGAAAAGGCTGCCGAAAACATCGACGCCGAGCAGGCGGCGGCGATGGCCAAGAAGATGCAGTCGGGCAAGTTCGACCTGAACGATCTTGCCGGCCAGCTTCAGCAGATGTCGAAGATGGGCGGCATGGGCGGCATCATGGGTATGATGCCCGGCATGGGCAAGATGAAGGACCAGATGGCCGCCGCCGGTCTTGACGACAAGATGTTCGGCCGCCAGCTCGCCATCATCTCGTCTATGACCAAGGCCGAGCGCGCCAACCCGGATATTCTGAAGCACTCGCGCAAGAAGCGCATCGCCGCAGGCTCCGGCACCGATGCGGCCGAGATCAACAAGCTCCTGAAGATGCACCGCGGCATGGCCGACATGATGAAGGCGATGGGCGGCAAGGGCAAAGGCGGTGGCCTGATGCGTGGCATGATGGGCGGCCTGGCCCAGAAGATGGGGCTCGGCGGCATGATGCCAGGGGGCATGGGTGGCCCGGGCGGCATGATGGGCGGCGGCATGCCGGACCTGTCCAAAATGGACCCCAAGCAGCTCGAAGCCTTGCAGAAGCAGGCACAGGCAGCCGGTCTCGGCGGCATGAAGGGTCTTCCCGGTGGCCTTCCAGGTGGCGGTGGTCTGCCCGGGCTGCCCGGCGGCATGAAGCTTCCTGGCCTGCCGGGATCCGGCGGCGGGCTGCCAATGCTTGGCAAGAACGGCCCCGGCAAGAAGAAGTGAGGGCGCCATGAACGAAGAGAAGGACATGGCCGACGCTCGTGCGGCGCTGGTCGATTACCGCGCCTCGATCGACAACATCGACGCAGCGCTCATCCACATGCTGGCCGAGCGCTTCCGCTGCACCAAGGCGGTCGGCGAGCTGAAGGCGTCGCACGGCCTGCCGCCGGCCGATCCGGCACGCGAGCAGCAGCAGATCGCCCGCCTTCGCCAGCTGGCGAAGGACGCCCATCTCGACCCGGATTTCGCGGAGAAATTCCTGAACTTCGTCGTCCGCGAAGTGATCCGGCATCACGAGCAGATCGCCGCATCCAACGGCGTAACGAAAACCGGCTGAGGACCAGCCGTAACCCGAAAATCAGCGTTTTAGGAGAAAAGAAATGCCATTGAAAATCCGACTGGCCCGTGCGGGCTCGAAAAAGCGTCCCTATTACCACGTCGTCGTCGCCGACGCCCGTTCGCCGCGCGACGGCCGTTTCATCGAGTCGCTCGGCTCGTGGAACCCGCTGCTGCCCAAGGACGGCGAGCGGGTCAAGGTCGACGCCGACCGCGTCAAGCATTGGCTCTCGCACGGCGCCCAGCCGACCGACCGCGTGCTGCGCTTCCTCGACGAGGCCGGCATCGCCAAGCGTGAGGCCCGCTCCAATCCGAAGAAGGCCGAGCCCGGCAAGAAGGCGCAGGAGCGCGCCGCACTTCTGAAGAAGGCGCAGGACGATGCAGCCGCGGGGGTTTGCGGCGCCCCCCCCCCCCCCCCCGCGGGGGGGGGGGGGGCCCGCCGGGGGGGGGGGGGGTTTTTGGGTTAGGGAAAGCGGGGGGGGTGGCCGGCGGGTTTTTTTTTGGGGGGGTTTTGGCGGG
>NZ_JBVVPW010000014.1:0-183343 GCF_055811385.1 Mesorhizobium sp. WSM4849 | reverse complement strand
CCCCCCCCCCCCCCCCCCCCCCCCCCCCCCCCCCCCCCCCCCCCCCCCCCCGCGGCGGCCGCCCCCCCCCCCCCCGCCCCCCCCCCCGCCCCCCCCCCCGGGGGGGCCCCCCCCCCCCCCCCCCCCCCCCCCGGCCGAGGCGGAAGCCGCGACCGCCGAATAGTCCCGCTTTTTATCGCTTACGGAACGGCGGGCGCTTTGCCCGCCGTTTTATTTCGTCGGAGCTATGACGCGGCCCGATCAATAGCCTGCCGGGCAGCGGGCGATGTAGACGCGTCCATAGCGATCGCGATAGCGGCACTGGCCCCTTTCAGTGGCGCGGCCGATCAGCGCGCCGGCGACGGCGCCGACAGCACCACCAACAACAGCTCCCTCCACCGGATCGTTTGCAACGGCAGCGCCGACAGCAGCGCCACCCAGGCCACCGACCGCGGCGCCCTGTTCCGTCCGGGAACAGGCTGCGAGCGAGGTTGCCAATACCATCAGGACTACCAGTTTCTTCATCGTCGCTCCTCCCCAATGGGGTTTTCCGTCCTCGCCCCACATCGTCTAACTCGCAACCGGGCGATTTGATCCAAGGACAAGGAAGAAGGGTGGTGGCAGACAGCCGCTCTCTGGCGGCGCGACCGCCATCGAACGGCTTTTGACGCCGCCGCTATCGGCTGAACGGGATCAGCGAGCGCACCCCGGGATTGCGCAGGAAAAAAGGCCGCCCCACAGAATGAGGCCGAGGTAGACGCCGAACAATGTGTGCGAGAACAGCGGGCTGCCAAGACGCGCGTGGGTCGCGATGGCGCCGCCGAGATACGCGGTGAGCAGGACGGCGCCGAGCACCGAGGTGCGCGGCACCGCATAGAGCGCGGCCGAGACCAGCCCGATGATGCCGAGCATGCGCGAGACATCGGGATCGGCCGGCCAGCCGAGCTGCACCATGGTCTGGGTGACGACATCGAGCGGCGGCAGCTTGATGACGCCGTCGAAGATCATGAACAGCACGATGAGGGCGCTGAGCCCTCGGCCGGTCCACAGCGCGCCCGGCGTGACGGATGCTGTTTGAGACATGGTCATTGGTCCTCCGGTTGTTTCGAGCCCTCTCGGCGAGGGTCGAACCAAGGACGCGGCGTGAGGCGACGATCCGACACGCCTACGATCTTTTGAGCGCACGGCGCTGCCATGAGCTTGGGAGCAAACCCTAGGAGAAATAGTATTTTTCGGCGGGGATCATTTTTGGCGGCGCCTCGCCGAGCGCCTCGAACACCGAGATTTCACAGACGCGGCACAGGCCGTCGAGGGCGAGGTCGTTGGCCTCGGTGCCGAACGGGTCCTCGAGTTCCTCCGAGAGCGCGTCGAGGCCGAAGAAGGTGTAGGCGATCAGCGCCGTGAACAGCGGCGTCGCCCACCCGGCAGTCGAGGCGAGCCCAAACGGCAGCAGCAGGCAGAAGATATAGGCGGTGCGCTGCAAGAGCAGCGTGTAGGCGAACGGAAGCGGTGTTCCCATGATGCGCTCGCAGCCGGCCTGCGCTGCGGCGATTTCAGCCAGGCGCTCGTCGAGGATGCGGTAGCCCATGACGTCGATCGAGCCGGCCCTGTATAGCGCGGCGGCTCGCTCGCCCATCCGCCGCACCATGGCGTCGGGCGGGTTGGCCAGCTTGGCGGCACTTTCGGCCTCTTCGCCGATGAACGCGCGTGCTTCGGTCGTGGCATCCACCCGCCGAAGCAGCCCGCGCAGGAAGTGGCAGAAGGCGATCGCCTCCATCAGCAGGCCGCGCAGTTCCGCCCGGTTTTCGATCAGTCCGGTGCTGGCGCGCGCCAGATTGCGAATGTCGAAGACAAGCTGGCCCCACAGCTTGCGCGCTTCCCACCAGCGGTCATAGGCGGCGTTGTTGCGGAAGCCGAGATAGATCGACAGCGCCACACCGAGCAGAGCGAACGGCGCGGGGCCGGCATTGCCGAAGTCGAGCTTCAGTGCGCTGACCGCCAGCACCACCAGCGCGCCATAGACGCCGAAGCCGAAGATCTGCGGCAGGATACGCGGCACCACCGAGCCGCGCATGATGAAGAACAGATGCAAGAATCCCGGGCGCGGGCGAACGATCATCGAAACCCCTTTCACGGACCGGCAATGATCCTGATCGGTTCCATTGTGCGATGCAATACACGCACAAGCCCAGCTGCCAGCGACATGGCGATGTCGTCTTGCCGGCCTGGGGCGAGCACGTTATCGAAAGTCCGCAAGATATTCGGGAGCAATCGATGGCCGGCGAGACCGATCTGAACAAACTGCTGGCAACGATGATGCCGGAATTGCGTCCCGGCATCCACGTCTTCGCCACACTGCCGCGCGATGCGCCCGTATCGGACAGCCTCGAGCCGGTGATGCTGTTTCGCGAGCGCGAGGGGACGACGGTGATCGCGCTAGAGGAGGAAGCCGAGGCCGCTGGCCTGGAGATCGTGTTTCGCTGCCGCATGGTGACGCTGAACATCCATTCGTCGCTGGAGGCGGTAGGCTTCCTCGCCGCCATCACCACGCGTCTTGCCGCCGCCGGCATGGGCGTCAATCCGGTCTCGGCCTTCTACCACGACCATTTGTTCGTCCCGGCCGATCGGGCGGAGGAGGCGGTCGCGATACTGACGAAGCTGGCGGAAGAGAATCGTGGGTGAGGCGGGCGCCTTGTGTCTGGGAATGTGGGCGCTGCCCCTCATCCCCCTGCCGGGACCTTCTCCCCGTAAAACGGGGAGAAGGGGCTAACGGCCAAAGGCCGAGGCCGCGACCGCGGGCCGCCGGTTGTCCGGCGCCCCCGCGGAGGGCCCGCCGCGGCAGCGGCGATACGGCCCGCGAGCGAAAACTAAGCCGCCTTCTTCTTCGGCTGGATCAGCCCGCGCTCGATCAGCAATTCGGCGATCTGCACGGCGTTGAGTGCCGCGCCTTTGCGCAGATTGTCGGAGACGATCCACATCGACAGGCCGTTGTCGATGGTCGAATCCTCGCGGATGCGCGAGATGAAGGTGGCGTCCTCGCCGGCCGAGTCCAGCGGCGTGATGTAGCCGCCGTCCTCGCGCTTGTCGAGAACCTGGCAGCCCGGCGCTTCGCGCAGGATCTCACGTGCTTCCTCGGCGGTGATCGGCTTTTCGAACTCTATGTTGACCGCTTCCGAATGGCCGATGAACACCGGCACGCGCACGCAGGTCGCCGTCAGCTTGATCTTGGGGTCGAGCATCTTCTTGGTCTCGGCGACCATCTTCCACTCTTCCTTGGTGAAGCCGTCATCAAGGAAGACGTCGATATGCGGGATGACGTTGAAGGCGATGCGCTTGGTGAACTTCTTGACGTCGACCTGGTCGGCGACGAAAACGGCGCGGGTCTGCGTGAACAACTCGTCCATGCCTTCCTTGCCGGCGCCGGAGACCGATTGATACGTGGCGACGACGACGCGCTTGATGGTGGCGAAGTCATGCAGCGGCTTCAGCGCCACGACCAGCTGCGCCGTCGAGCAGTTCGGATTGGCGATGATGTTCTTGCGCGTGAACAGCGAAATCGCGTCCGGGTTCACTTCCGGCACGATCAGCGGCACGTCCTGGTCGTAGCGGAAAGCCGACGAATTATCGATGACGACGCAGCCCTGCTTGCCGATCTTCGGCGACCATTCCTTAGAGACGTTGCCGCCGGCCGACATGATGCAGATGTCGGTGTCGGAAAAATCATATTGGTCGAGCGCCTTGACCTTCAGCGTGCGGTCGCCGAACGACACTTCCGTGCCCTGGCTGCGCCGCGAGGCCAGCGCCACCACTTCGCTCACCGGAAACCCGCGCTCTTCCAGTATGTTGAGCATTTCCCGGCCCACATTGCCCGTGGCGCCGACGATTGCAACCTTGAAACTCATCGAAATCTCCTGTCCTCTCCGCTCGGTTGTTGGAGAAAGCCCGCCGGCCGAAGCGGGTTTCAACCCCCCGGGCCGGACCCGGGAGAGGGTGGTTAGGCCAAGGGAATTAGACCGTTTTAGTGGTCGTTTTAGCCGTGGTTTTGCTGGAACGAGGAGACGCGCCGACGCGCCCGGCCCAATGGTTCGCATTGCGGCCGGGGAAGTCGAATGCAAGAAGCGCCATCAAAAGGCCGCGCATCGAAACTATCCCGTTCGGTGCCGGCTTTTACGCGGTTTAGGCGAAGAGTCAATCGCGACGCAGCGAGGCGGCTTGCCCTGTACAATGGCGGCGGCGCGAAGTACGTACGATTGGATCGTTTGGCTCGTGGCGCTCATGGTGCTCGCCGACGGATGACCCATTGCCGGGCATAAAAGAATCCGAATTCCGAAAGAAGCATATGTCCAATTTCGAAGCACTTGTCCCCGCGCTGGCAAAGGCGCTGGAAAAACGCGGTTATGTCGAGCTGACACCGGTGCAGAGGGCGGTTCTCGAGCTCGGGCAGGCCGATGCGCTGGTTTCGGCGCAGACCGGCTCCGGCAAGACCGTCGCCTTCGGGCTCGCCCTGGCGCCGACCCTTCTCGATGGCGCCGAGCGCTTTTCCCACGCCGCCGCACCACTGGCGCTGGCCGTCGCGCCGACGCGCGAGCTCGCTTTGCAGGTAACGCGCGAGCTCGAATGGCTCTACGAACTGACCGGCGCAGCGATAGCGTCCTGCGTCGGCGGCATGGACATGCGCACCGAGCGACGCACGCTGGAACGCGGCGCCCACATCGTCGTCGGCACGCCTGGCCGGCTGCGCGACCACATCACCCGCAACGCGCTCGACATGTCTGAACTGAAGGCAGTCGTCCTCGACGAAGCCGACGAGATGCTCGATCTCGGCTTTCGCGAGGATCTGGAATTCATCCTCGACGCTGCCCCTGCCGAGCGTCGCACGCTGATGTTTTCGGCCACCGTACCGCGCTCCATCGCCACGCTGGCCAAGGGCTACCAGCGCGATGCGGTGCGCATCTCGGCCTCCGGCGAGGAAAAGCAGCACCTCGACATCGAATACCGGGCGCTCAGCGTGGCCCAGCCCGACCGGGAAAACGCCATCATCAATGTGCTGCGCTATTACGAGGCGAAGAACGCACTGGTGTTCTGCAACACCCGCGCTGCTGTCAATCACCTGACCGCGCGCTTCAACAACCGCAACTTCTCCGTCGTGGCGCTTTCGGGCGAGCTGAGCCAGAACGAGCGCAGCCACGCGCTGCAGGCGATGCGCGACGGGCGCGCAAAAGTCTGCATCGCCACCGACGTGGCGGCGCGCGGCATCGATCTGCCCAACCTTGAACTGGTGATCCACGCCGACCTGCCGACCAATCCGGAGACGCTGCTGCACCGGAGCGGGCGGACCGGACGGGCGGGACGCAAAGGCGTCAGCGCGCTGATCGTGCCCAACAATGCCCGCAGGCGCACCGAACGGCTACTGCAAAGCGCCGGCCTTGCGGCAACATGGGCCAGCCCGCCCTCGGCAGACGACGTCCTGCGCCGCGACGACGAGCGGATCCTCGCCGACCCGGTCTTCAGCGAGCCTGTGACAGACGATGAACGCGGCTTCGTCAGCACGCTTCTCGACCAACGTGGCGCCGAACTGGTGGCGGCAGCCTTTGTGCGGATGTGCCGCTCCAGCCGCTCGGCGCCCGAGGATCTCCTTGACGTCGCACCGTTCACGCCGTCAGGCGACAGGCCCTCTGGCGATCGATCCGGCCGTCGCAACGAGGCGCCAAGCCGCCGCGACGATTTCGGCGACAGCGTCTGGTTCTCGCTGTCGGTGGGGCGCCGGCAGAATGCCGAGCCGCGCTGGCTGATCCCGATGCTGTGCCGGACAGGCGGCATCTCCAAGCGCGAGATCGGCGCCATCAAGATGCAGCCGGAGGAAACCTTCGTGCAGATCGCGGCGGATTGGGCCGACCGGTTTCTCCAGGCGATCGGCCCCGACCGCAAGCTGCAGAACAACATCGCGGTGAAGCGGCTGGACGGCACGCCCGACCTGTCGCGGGCCGGCTATCAGGAGCCACGGCCGGACAAGAAGCCGCACCGTGGCAAGCGGACATTCGACCAGAACGCGCCCAAATTTGAGAAGCGCGCACCGTCAGCCGACCAGCGCCCTGCCGCCTTCGAGGCAAAGCCTTGGGCCGGTAAGGCAGGCAAGCCGAAATTCGACAAGGCCGGACCCGCCAAGAACAAGAAATCGAAGAAGCGGCCGGCTTAGTTCCTCGACACGGTAATCTTAACAGGTCGGAGGCCGGCCGAGGGAACGTCGACCGAAGGCATGGGCGGCCTGCTCATAGCCGATGCACGGCGTCTTGGCACGCACCCCTTGCGGTCTGCCGCAACTTTGAACAGTCTGGCCAGCGGGACGAGGGGCAGGACATGCGCGGCGAAGTGCTTCACTATGACGAGGACCACGGCTTCGGTTTCATCACCGGAGCCGACGGCAACCGCTACACGTTCGCGCGCGAGGATCTGCGCCGAGAGGCGACGATAGGCAGGGGCACGGCCATCGAGTTCCAGCCGGCCGGCGGACGGGCACGCGACGTTTTTTCGATCCGTGCCAAGGCTGCCAGTCCGCCTGCCGCAACCGCCGCCCCGACTCAAACCGGCAATGCGCCCGGGGCGCCGCAACATTTCGGCCGGTCTGCTGAAAGTCGGCCCGCCGCGGCTACCGGATTGTGGGATTATTTCTGGCGGGGCGTGACTGAAAATTACTTCAACTTCGCCGGTCGTGCCCGCCGCAAGGAGTATTGGGGCTTTTGCCTGTTCTGGACGATCGCGCTGATTGTGGTCTTAGGCATGGGCCTCTTCATCGACGAAGCCATGGGCAATATTGACGAATTGCCGGCAGTGACGGTCGGTCTTTGCGGCACGTTTGTGCTGGCGACGATCCCGCCATGGATCGGACTGAACGTGCGTCGCTTGCACGACATCGGCCTGACCGGCTGGCTCTTTCTAGCGGTGCTCATTCCAACCATCGGCTGGCTGATCATCCTCGTCTTCGCGCTGATCCCAACGCAGGCCCGTGAAAACCAGTGGGGTCCAGTGCCGGCGGGCGTCAGGGCCTAGCAGCTCGACACAGTAATTTGGAGGGGCTGGAAGGCGGGCGACGTCGACCGCCACAGGCTCAGCCCAGGAACTTGGCAATGATCGCGTCGCCCATCTGAGTGGTGCTGACCTCGGTCATGCCAGGGGAAAGAATATCCCTGGTGCGCAAGCCCTGGTCGAGCACGGCGGCGATGGCGCTTTCCAGGCGGTCGGCCTCGGCCACCATGCCGAAGGAATAGCGCATGCACATGGCGAAGGAGGCGATCATGGCGATCGGGTTGGCGATGCCCTTGCCGGCGATATCCGGCGCCGAACCGTGCACCGGCTCATAGAGCGCCTTGCGCTTTTTCGTCCTGGCATCCGGCGCGCCGAGCGACGCCGACGGCAGCATACCGATCGAGCCGGTCAGCATGGCGGCGATGTCGGACAGCATGTCGCCGAACAGATTGTCGGTGACGATGACGTCGAATTGTTTCGGCCAGCGCACCAGCTGCATGCCGCCGGCGTCGGCCAGCATGTGGTCGAGCTTGACGTCGGCATATCTAGCCTTGTGGGTCTGGGTGACGACCTCGTTCCACAGCACGCCCGACTTCATTACATTGCGCTTTTCCATCGAGGTGACGTGGTTCTTGCGGGTGCGCGCCAATTCGAACGCAACTCCCGAAATGCGCTCGATCTCGAACGTGTCGTAGACCTGCGTGTCGATGCCGCGCTTCTGGCCATTGCCGAGATCGATGATCTGCTTAGGCTCGCCGAAATAGACGCCGCCGGTGAGTTCGCGCACGATCAGAATGTCGAGCCCTTCGACCACCTCCTGCTTGAGCGAAGACGAGGCCGCCAGCGCCGGATAGCAAATGGCCGGCCTGAGATTGGCGAACAGCTCCATGTCCTTGCGCAGCCGCAGCAGTCCGGCTTCCGGGCGCACCTCATACGGCACCGCATCCCATTTCGGCCCGCCGACGGCGCCGAACAGCACCGCGTCGGCAGCCATCGCCTTGGCCATATCGGCATCGGAAATCGCCGCGCCATGCGCGTCATAAGCGCAGCCGCCGACCAGCCCCTCATCGGTGACGAAACCACTGCCGAGCTTGTCGTTCATGGCGGCGATCAGCTTCTTCACCTCGGCCATCGCCTCGGGGCCGATGCCGTCGCCGGCGAGCAGGAGAAGATTTTTCGAAGCCATCGGAACCGTCCTAACTGTGGCGTGAGCCGCGGTCTTGCTAAACGCCAAGCGGCTCACGCGCAAGCTTTTGGTTCAGAGCATCTTGTCGATCCTCGTGCTCCCATCAGTCCTGCCGGACAGCGGGGGCTGTCCCGCCGACGTCGTACAAGCTTCTGCACCGCCGCCACGCTCAGGCCGTGCGCTTGAGCGCAGTCACTTCGATCTCGATCTTCATTTCCGGCTTGTTGAGCTGGCAGACGATCATCGTCGCCGCCGGCCTGATCTCGCCAAAGGCCTCGCCAAGGATCGGAAAGACGATGTCCACGAAAGCCGCGTCGGTGATGTAGTAATGCGCCCGCACCACATCGGCCATCTCGAAACCGCCGTCCTGCAACGCCTTGGCGATCGTCGCCAGGCAATTGCGCGCCTGCGCCTCGACCGTTTCCGGAATCGACATGGCCGCATAGTCGTAGCCGGTCGTTCCGGAAACGAAACACCAGTCGCCCTGTACCACGGCGCGCGAATAACCGGCGGTCTTCTCGAACGGCGAGCCGGTGGAGATCAGTTTTCGCATGGTTCCCTCGCATATTCCTTAGGCAATATTGAGCTGAAGAAGTGCCTTCCGGCCATGGGCCAGGCGGGACGAATCGACAGTGCAAAAACCGTGATAGGCAGGCATGTCGGCCCTGCGTTCGATCGCAGCGAGGTCGAGCGAGGCGGCTCGAACTCCTCAAGGCCCCACCAGCGGAACAGGCATCGGCCAACGCAGTGGTCTCCGTCCCTGAAGCCGAGCGGCAGCGAACGTCGATTGTTTTCAGCGGCGATTTCATGGCAGGGCGCAAGGACATTCGAGATTGGCCGAAACATCCTCCACTTCGTCATCCTAGGGCGAAGCAAGGAGCGAAGCGACGCGGCGCAGACCCTTGGATCCATGCCGTTACCTCGCGGCAGTGCTCCTGCGGAACCGAACGCTACCACCCCGTTCCGCGAAAAAGCTCGACCCATTCTGGATTGGTCTTCTCGATCAGTTCGATCTTCCATTGGCGCAGTGGTGGATACAAGCGCCGTTCTGAGCCGCAGCATTCTACGGCTGAAGTCACGGAATGGATCCCAGGGTCTGCGCTCCGCTTCGCGTCGCTCCGCCCTAGGATGACGAAGGCGTGGTGGCCTGTGGCTAATCGCCAACGTTGGAGATTGGCGGCTGGGGGCAGGCCGGCCACCAATGACCGCCTACCGTCCCCTGTAGGCTCAGTCAAAAGAGCCAAATCCCTCCGTGCAGAGAAACTGGCTAGCTACGACTGCGCGCCGCCAGCGTCCTCAGCCTCAGCGCGTTGAGGCGGATGAATCCCTCGGCGTCCTTTTGGTCGTAGGCGCCACGGTCGTCCTCGAAGGTGACCAGCGCGTCGGAATAGAGCGTCTTTTTCGACTTGCGGCCGGTGACGATGACGTTGCCCTTGTAGAGCTTCAGCCGCACCGTGCCTTCGACATCTTCCTGGCTCTTGTCGATCATCGCCTGCAGCATCAGGCGCTCGGGCGCGAACCAGAAGCCGTTGTAGATCAGCTCGGCGTAGCGCGGCATGAACTCGTCCTTGAGGTGAGCGGCACCGCGGTCGAGCGTGATCGATTCGATCGCCCGGTGGGCTGATATCAGTATGGTGCCGCCGGGGGTCTCGTAGACGCCGCGCGATTTCATCCCGACGAAACGGTTCTCGACAAGGTCGAGCCGGCCGATGCCGTTGTCGCGGCCGAGATCGTTGAGCGCGGCCAGCATCGTCGCCGGTGACAACTTCTTGCCGTCGAGCGCGATCGGATCACCCTTCAGGAATTCGATTTCGATCTCGGTAACCTTATCCGGCGCGTCCATCGGCGAGATGGTACGCTGATGGACGAATTCCGGCGGCTCGCTCCATGGATCTTCCAGCACTTTGCCCTCGGATGACGAATGCAGCAGGTTGGCGTCGACCGAAAACGGCGCGTCGCCCTTCTTGTCCTTCGGCACCGGAATCTGGTGCTGCTCGGCAAAATTGATCAGGTCGGTGCGCGACTTGAACGACCAGTCGCGCCATGGCGCGATGACCTTGATGTCGGGGTTGAGCGCATAGGCCGAGAGCTCGAAGCGGACCTGGTCGTTGCCCTTGCCGGTGGCGCCGTGCGCAACCGCGTCGGCGCCGGTTTCTTTTGCGATCTCGACCAGGTGCTTCGAGATCAGCGGCCGGGCGATCGAGGTGCCAAGCAAATACGTGCCTTCATAGACAGCATTGGCGCGGAACATCGGGAAGACGAAGTCGGAGACGAATTCCTCACGGACATCAACGATGCGGATGTCCTTGATGCCCATCATCTCGGCCTTGCGCCGCGCCGGCTCCAACTCACCGCCCTGGCCGAGATCGGCGGTGAAGGTGACGACTTCGGCGCCAAGCTCGGTCTGCAGCCATTTCAGGATGATGGAAGTGTCGAGGCCGCCGGAATAGGCGAGCACGACCTTCTTGACGGCTTTTGCTTTTGACATTTGGCTGTTCCGCGACAGGGTTCTTCGCGGGCGAGGTATCACGGCCTTTCCGGAGTGCGCAAGTGATGAACGGAGTTCAGGCCGTCGGTGAAGCTGCCGATCTCCCCCCTTGCGGGGGAGATGCCTGGCAGGGCAGAGGGGGTGCTGTCCGGGTGCTGTCCCTCCGACTTACATCGCGACCAAGCCCTCAAGCAGATTCCGGTTGGGGATGGATGAAATCGGAAGCCGGCGATCCTTCCCACCCCCCTCTGTCCTGCCGGACATCTCCCCCGCAAGGGGGGAGATCGGATGTCGCTGCGGCCTTCGCCAACTACCAACGGTGCCGACATCGATGTTTCGACTTGCTAGACCAGACGCCATACTGGCGAGAAGCTGGCGTCGATAAGGCACCTGCGCTATAGGCTGCGCCTTACCTTATCCAGGGCCCGCCCATGTCCTTCATTCCCGACACCACCACGCTGATCCAGTTCGCCATAGCTACCGTGATCCTGGCGATCACGCCGGGGCCCGACATGACGCTGTTCGTGTCGCGCACGCTGAGCCATGGCCGCGCCACCGGCTTTGCCTCGATGGCGGGCGCGCTGTGCGGCACACTGATCCACACCACCCTGGTCGTGGTCGGCATCTCGGCGCTGATCGTCGCCTCGCCGATGTCCTTCCTGGCCCTGAAGATATTCGGCGCCGGCTATCTCGTTTTCCTCGCCTGGCAGGCGATCACCAAGGGGTCGGCGTTTTCGCCGGAGAAGAAGACCGGGCCTGAGATTTCGCTGTTCCGCGCTTGGGCGGCGGGGCTCGGTGTCAATCTGCTCAACCCGAAGATCATCCTGTTCTTCATGACCTTCCTGCCGCAGTTCGTCTCGGCGCATGATCCGAACGCGCCCGGAAAGCTGTTCTTCCTCGGCGCGATGTTCGTCGTTCTGTCGATCCCGGTGACGGCGCCGATGGTTTTTGCAGCAGAAAAATTCTCGGCGGCGATGAAGACCAGCCCGCGGGTGACGCGCGTCGTCGACTATCTGTTCGCCGGGGTGTTTTCGGCCTTCGCGCTTAAGATCCTGACCGCCCAGGCGAAGTAGGCGCGGACCTTCCGGCTTGACGCCAGCTCCCGGCCGAGCGCCCGGCGCTCAACCAATAGAAAATGCCGCCGACCATACCGCAGCCGATCACGGCACCGACGACGCGCGGATCGGTGATCTCGAAATTGGTATCGGCGGTCTGGTAGGCGAAGCCGAGGAAGACCGCCGCGACCACCGCGCCCGCCAACGCATAGAACAGCCAGTCGCGCCTACCGAGGATTTCCGAGACGAGAATGGCGATGGCTGCCGGCATGAAGGCGAAATAGGCGACGAACTGCGCAACGAATGGAATTGAAAACCACAGCGAGGCCTGCGCTGCCGGCTGCGTCTCGTCCGTCATCAGCCCAAGAGAGGCCAGGAACATGATGTTGAGGAAGGCGCTTGCCCCCAGCGAGGCGAAGCCATAGCCGACCAGGATGACGGCGAAGCGGATGAGATAGGCGACGAGACGGTTCATCGGGAGGCGCTTTCCCATCGATCGTCGAGAGAACGTCTGACAACGGACCAATAAGCATAGCCGCCGGAGAATCCACCTAGCAGACATGGCAGCAAAATAGGGGCGAGTTCCAATGGACGCATTTGTAGGTAGACGATGTCAAGAATCAGCAGTGCGAGAATGGGCATTCAGGGTGCCGGCGCACGCATATGGCAACCATGCGACCCAGCCTGCTCGATGCGCGACGAACAGCGTCAACAGAAAACCGGGCAGCGCCATCGGAAAGGTGGCCATGAGGCCAAACTGGTAAACATCTCCGACATGGCGACTGTAGGCGTAAAAAGACTCCCAGGCGCGTACATTCGCCGGGATGGTCGGGAGCAGCATGGCAAATACGGTGGTGGCAACTGCGATCAGAACGGCGGCATTATAGCCAAGGAATGCGAAAGCGATGCGGCCCCAAGGCAAATCGCGGTTCACGCCTCGCCGTGTCCCGCGATCATCATCGCTTCCAGCGCCAGCCGGTCGACCTTGCGCATGCGCTCGGACTCCGACTTGAGCTGGCCGCAGGCGGCAAGGATGTCGCGGCCGCGCGGCGTGCGGATCGGCGAGGCATAGCCGGCATTGTTGATGTAGTCGGCGAATTTCTCGATCGTCTCCCAGTCGGAGCACTGGTAGTTGGTGCCCGGCCACGGGTTGAACGGGATCAGATTGATCTTGGCCGGAATGCCCTTGAGCAGCTTGATCAGCCCCTTGGCGTCCTCGATCGAATCGTTGACGTCCTTCAGCATCACGTATTCGAAGGTGATGCGGCGGGCGTTCGACAGGCCAGGATAGGCGCGGCAGGCGGCGATCAGCTCTTTCAGCGGATACTTCTTGTTGATCGGCACCAAAAGGTCGCGCAAATCGTCATTGGTGGCGTGCAGCGAGATCGCCAGCATGACGCCGATCTCCTCGCCGGTGCGGAAGATCTCCGGCACGACGCCGGAAGTCGACAGCGTGATGCGTCTCTTCGACAGGGAAAGCCCGTCGCCGTCGGACGCGATCAGCAGCGCCTTCTTCACCGCCTCGAAATTGTAGAGCGGCTCGCCCATGCCCATCATGACGATGTTGGACACTTTCCGGCCCTCGGCCGGAACGATGGCGCCATCGGGCGTGTCGCGGTCGGGGAAATCGCCGAGCCGGTCGCGGGCGGTCAGAAGCTGGGCGAGGATTTCCTCTGCGGTCAGGTTACGCACCAGCTTCTGCGTGCCGGTGTGGCAGAAGGAGCAGGTCAGCGTGCAGCCGACCTGTGACGAGATGCAGAGCGTCCCGCGGCCTTCTTCGGGAATGTAGACGGTCTCGATCTCGACCGGCCGGCCGGCGCCGCGCGGCGGAAAGCGAAACAGCCATTTGCGCGTGCCGTCGGAGGAAATCTGCTCCTCGACGATCTCGGGTCTGGCGACGCTGAAATGCTTGTCGAGCTCGGCGCGCAAATCCTTGGAGACGTTGAACATGCCGGCAAAGTCGGAGACGCCGCGCACATACATCCAGTGCCAGAGCTGCTGGGCGCGCATCTTGGCCTGGCGCTCCGGCACGATGCCTGATGCAACCAGGGCAGCGCCAAGCTCGGCCCGGGTCAGGCCGATCAGCGACGGTTTTTCGGCCGGCGTGGCGCGGGCGCGCAACGCGTCACGGGCGCCTTCGGCGGTGAGGTCGAATGAAAGGGTCATTGTTGCGCCAATATAAGCGATTTGCGGCCGATTACAGCATCGTGCTGGAAATGAAGCGCGGCGCATAGCACAGGTTGACGGCGGAGTCATGGGTGGCGGCTGTGCAAGGCTCGCCGCAATGTGCCGGCCGGCGGCGTTTTAAAAAGCAAAAGCCGGGCTTGCGGCCCGGCCTTACTCAAACTCCGCTCTATGGCTATTTGCACTTGGCGATGGACGACAGCGCCGCCGAAATGCCTTTCAGCGAAAAGACGTAGGTGGTGGTGTTGCCGCGGCCGGACTTCGCCTGCACCTTCATGTCGCTGCCGGTTTTCATCGCGGCGATCAGCACCGGCTCCTCGGCGGCGTTCTCGACCCAGGCCGACTTGCCGCGGGTGAACATCGAAAAGCTCTTGCCGTCGATGGTGACGGTGGCCTTGGAGTTTTCCTGGAAATTGTAGCCGGCGATGAATTGCGGCTCGTAGGACACCTGCTGTCCCGGCCGCTGGCTGACGAAGAAGAACATGTCGCCATGGTCAAGCGTCGGCGGCTGCTTGTCGGTCGGCACGGTCAACACATAGCAAACCTTACCGCCCGACGCCTGGTAGCTGTAGGTGCCCCAGGCATTGTGCTGGCCGATCTTGGTCGCCGACTGCGCCAGAGCCGGCGCTGTCATGGCCACCAGTGCCAGGCTCGAAATTGTAGCAATCAATCCGCGCATCGCTTTTCCCATATATGGTGCGGAGGCAGGCCGGCTCGGCGTCCTGCCCGTCGCTTCATTTTGATTTAATCTGGGTTACCAAACGGTGAATTTCCCTTGGGAAAAGGACATCCACCCCAGGAAACCGCCGCCATCCTTGCGCCCGTCGCTCTAAAAGCGGCAGTTGCAACGTCCCTTGCGCGACTTGGAGGCCACGAAAGCGGCAAGAGTTTGACTTTTCTGCCCTATCGCCGGCTCAGCTGTTGTCGGCAATCGCCTGCTTGGCGGCGAGCCGATGCGCTGATGTGATGTGGGCTTTGACGGTGGTGATCGCGGCGGTCAGCACCGCGATGTCGTCGGTAAAGCCCAGTCCGAAGACGAAGTCGGGGATGACGTCCGTCGGCAGCACGAAATAGCCGAGCGCCGCCACTAGGATGCCCTTGGCGCGCAGTGGCGTGTTCTTGTCCATGGCGCAGTAGTAGGCGGCGACCAGCTCTTCCATGAACGGGATCTGCCGGGCAGCCCTCTTGGCCGTGCGCCAGAATTTCTCGCGCACTTCGCTCTCCTCGCCCGGCTTGCCGCTAAAGCCGAAGAAATCAAAACCTGATTTTTGCGCCATCAGTCTCTCCTAAGGAGACTACGCATGTCGTTCCACGCGCGCCTGCCAGCGGAAAATGTGGTGAAAGCAGTGCCCCACTACAAGATGCCAATGTCTCGACGCAGCGATTCTGACAGCTTGGAAAGGACCGGCAGCGAACGTCGAAGGGAACCAGCGAGTTCAACCGCCGAAATAGCGGTCCATCGTCTTGGCCAGTTCAAAATCGAGCGTCGTCAGGCCGCCGGCATCATGGGTGTTCAGCGTCACGTTCACGGTCTTGTAGACATTCGACCAGTCGGGGTGATGGTCCATCTTCTCCGCCGCCAGGGCGACACGGGTCATGAAGGCGAAGGCTTCGGAAAAACTCCTGAAGGTGAAGGTGCGAGCGATCGAGCCGCCGTCCCTGGCCAGCGACCAGCCGTCGAGCCCGGCCAGCGCCTCCGCGACCGCCTCCTTGCTCAGTTTCTCTCTCGTCATAGTCGTTTCCCGTGCTATCTGGATTCGCAGTCTTCAGCATAGTGCCGGATCGATGAGCGCAAAGCCGATAAAATCCATTCTTTTCGTCTGTCTCGGCAATATCTGCCGCTCACCGTTGGCGGAGGGCGTGTTGCGCGTCGTCCTGGCGGAGCGCGGTCTCGATCGGGATATCCTGCTTGATTCGGCCGGAACCAGCGACTGGGAAGCCGGTTCGGCGCCCGACCCGCGCTCGATGTCGATCGCAGAGCGGCACGGCATCGATATTTCCAGACAGCGGGCGCGCAAGCTGACGCAAGACGATTTTTCGCGTTTCGACCTCATTCTCGCCATGGACCGATCGAATCTCCGGGATCTGAAAACGCTGGTGCCTGCCGCCATGCGCGACCGTGTCCATCTGTTCCTGGAGTTCGCGGAGGGAAAGGTGAGCGACGTGCCGGACCCCTATCACGAGGGGCCGGAGGCGTTTGCCTTGGTCTACCGCATGATCCGCGAGGCGTCGGAGGCGCTGGCGACGCGGCTCGAGGCACGGCTGTCGGCACCCGACAGCGGCCAGGCCTCCTCGACGACGTAGGGTCCGCCGCCGACCGAATCGCGCGACGACATCAGGACGAAGCGACCGACACGGAAGGGCAGCGTCGAAAAATTACCGCGTGCCGAAAGGTACTGGGCGACGTCAAGCGGGCTCGAATTGCGCAGCCTTGCCAAGGTCACATGCGGCATGAACTTGCGCGGATCGGCGGGGATGCCGAGGCGCTGGCAGATGCGCTCGATCTCGCCTTGCAGTGCCGAAAGATCGGGCGAGGCGGAAACGCCGGCCCACACCGCATGCGGTTTCTTCTGGCCAAAGGCGCCGACGCCGGACAGCGTCAGCGGGAAGGACGGGCGGTGGACACGGTCGAGCGCGTTGGCGATCTCGTCGGCGACATGGCCCTCGACATCGCCGATGAAGCGCAGCGTCAAGTGGTAGTTCTCGACGTCGATCCAGCGAGCCCCGGGCAGGCCGCCCCGGAGCAGGGACAGCGAAAGGGCGGCGTCACGCGGAATTTCGAGGGCGGTGAAAAGACGTGGCATGGGAAGCCTCCTGTCCTCGAATCGAACTCTTGTCGCTAGCGAATCATTGATAATCGAACGGGGCAAGCGGTTTATTGGTCGCAGCCCTGCCTAAAGTTCAAATCGTCCCGGCGGAACGCGTAGCCAGTCCTTCAAGAGTTGTCCTGAACCATGGCAATGACCTTTTCGACATCCGGCAAAATGCGCTCGACCATAAGGTCGACGCCTTGCGCATTCGGGTGCAGACCGTCGAGTTGCAAAGCCGGCTCGCCGGCGACGCCGTCGAGAAAGAACGGATAGAGCGGGACGCCGTATTTTTCCGCCAGTTTCGGAAAGATCGCGTCAAAGCCGTTCTGGTAGTCGGCGCCGAGATTGGGTGCGGCGCGCATGCCGGCCAGCAGCACGGCGATCTTGCGCTGCTTCAGCTTCGCCAGCATGGCGTCGAGATTCTTTTGCGTGATGGCGGGAGAAACGCCGCGCAGCATGTCGTTGGCGCCGAGCTCGAGGATGACAAGCTGCGTGCCGTCCGGCACCGACCAGTCGAGCCGCGACAGGCCGCCACTCGACGTGTCGCCAGAGACGCCGGCATTGGCGACCGTCACATCGTGGCCCTTGGCGCGAAGTGCTGCCTCAAGTTTTTGGGTGAAGCCTTCGTCCGGTCCGAGGCCAAAGCCCGCCATCAGACTGTCGCCGAAACCGACGATCTTGAAGGGCTCGGCGCGCGCCGACGAAATGGCGCCGCAAAATCCGAGGAAAAGGATCAAGGCTGCGGCAAGAGTGTGTTTGAAAGCCATGCGGCAGGCCCCATATGACCGAGAACATTATACCAGCGGATTCTGGCCACCCCTTTCCCATATAGGACGATTTTATTTTGACAGAAACCGTCATCGCGCTGAAAAATGTATCGCTGACGCTCGGCGAAGGCGCGTCTTCCGTCCAAGTGCTGAAAGGCGTCAGCCTCGATGTGGCCGATGGCGAGGCGACCGGCATCGTCGGGCCGTCGGGCTCGGGAAAGTCGACGCTGCTGATGGTTTTGGCCGGGTTGGAAAGGGTCGATTCGGGTACGGTACGAATTGCCGGAGAATTGCTGAACGGCAGGAGCGAAGACCAGATCGCATCGTTTCGGGGGCGAAACATTGGCATCGTCTTCCAGTCCTTCCACCTCATCCCCAATATGACGGCGCTCGAAAATGTCGCAGTGCCGCTGGAACTTGCCGGCCATGCCGATCCGTTCGGGGTGGCGGCGCGGGAGCTGGAGGCGGTGGGCTTGAGTGACCGCATCACCCACTATCCCGGCGAATTGTCCGGCGGCGAACAGCAGCGTGTGGCGATCGCCCGGGCGCTGGCGCCTTCGCCGCGCATCCTGATCGCCGACGAGCCGACCGGCAATCTCGACCAGACCACGGGACGGCAGGTCGCCGATCTTCTGTTCGCCAAGGCTGCCGAGCGCGGCATGACGCTGGTGCTGGTCACCCACGATCCGGCGCTTGCCGCACGCTGCTCCCGGCAGGTATCGATGCGGTCGGGCCGGATCGAGGGCGCGCCATTGCTTAAAGTGACGGCGTAGCGCAAATGGCTGACAAGATCCCCTCATCCGGCCCTTCGGGCCACCTTCTCCCCGGCGGGGAGAAGAGGCGGGCGCCGGCGTTGGCGACCTCTTCTCCGCTCGGGGAGAAGGTGGACGCCCACGGGTCTTGCCTTCGGCAAGCCCGAGGACAGGCTCCGCGGCCGGATGAAGCGGCCACTTGGGCGCGCACCTTTTCACTCGCCTTCCGCTTTTCGCTGCGCGAGATGCGCGGTGGGCTGTCCGGCTTCCTGATCTTCCTTGCCTGCATCGCGCTCGGCGTCGCGGCGATCGGCGGCGTCAATTCGGTGGCCCGGGCGATTACCGCCGGTGTCGCCAACGAGGGCCAGTCGCTGCTCGGCGGCGATCTTCGTTTCCAGCTCAATCAGCGCGCCGCGACGCAAGCCGAGCACGTCTTTCTTGACGGGCTGGGCACGGTCTCGCACAGCGCCAACATGCGTTCGATGGCTCGGCTCGAGGACGGTTCCGATCAGGCGCTGGTCGAGGCCAAGGCGGTCGATGGAGCCTATCCGCTCTATGGCGCGCTGGAGACCGAGCCGGCGCTGTCGAAGCAGGAATTGTTCGGCGAAGAATCCGGTGTTTTCGGCGCTGCAGCACCCGACCTTTTGTTCGAGCGGCTGAACCTTGGGGTCGGCGACCGGCTGAAGCTGGGCAGCGCCACCTTCGAACTGCGCGCCAGGCTCGTCAACGAACCGGACGCGGTGTCCGACGGCTTCGGCTTTGCGCCGCGGCTGATGATCTCGACGGACGGGCTTGCCGCTTCCGGTTTGATCCAGCCCGGCAGCCTGGTCGAGAACGCCTACAAGGTCCGCCTGCCCGGCGGCACCGGCGAGGCGGGCATAAAAGCCATTCAGGATCAGGCGGCGGAGGATTTTCCCGAGTCCGGCTGGTCGATCCGCACGCGCAGCAACGCAGCACCGGCGTTGTCCTCCAACATCGAACGGTTTTCGCAGTTCCTGACACTGGTCGGGCTGACGGCGCTGGTGGTCGGCGGCGTCGGCGTCGCCAATGCGGTGCGCGCCTATCTCGACGGCAAGCGCGGCGTCATCGCCACCTTCAAGAGCCTGGGGGCTTCGGGCGGTTTCGTCTTTACCGTCTATCTGGTGCAGATCCTGATGATCGCCGGGCTCGGCATCACGGTCGGCCTTGTGCTTGGCGCGCTGATGCCGTTTGCGGCGAGCGCGGTACTCCTGTCGGTCATTCCGGTGCCGGCGGAAGGTGGGTTCTATCCCGGCGCACTCGGCATGGCGGCGCTGTTCGGGCTGCTGGTGACGCTGGCTTTCGCCTTGCTGCCGCTCGGCCGTGCGCGCGACGTGCCGGCGACGGCGCTGTTTCGCGAGATGGGTTTTGAGGGCCGCGGTTTTCCGCGCCCGCTCTACACGGCGGCGGCGCTCGGCATCGCGCTGCTCCTGGCGGCGCTGGCCATTCTGTTTTCCGGCGACCGCTATATCGCCTCGATCTTCGTCGGCGCCACCATTTTTGCTTTCCTGGTGCTACGCATCGTCGGCGCGCTGGTGCAGTGGGCCGCCAAAAAGAGCCCGCGCGTTGGCTCGACGGTGCTCAGGCTCGCCATCGGCAACATCCATCGGCCAGGTGCCTTGACGCCGTCGGTGGTGCTGTCGCTGGGGCTGGGATTGACGCTTCTGGTGACGCTGGCGCTGATCGACGGCAATCTCAGGCGGCAGATTTCCGGCAGCCTGCCGGAACGGGCGCCGAACTTCTTCTTCGTCGACATCCAGAGCAGCGACGTCGACGCGTTCTCTGCCCTGGTCGGCAGGCAAGCGCCGAAGGGCACGCTGGTCAAGGTGCCGATGCTGCGCGGCCGGGTGATGGCGCTGAACGGCGTCGACGTCGACAAGGCTAGGGTTGCGCCGGAAGGGGCCTGGGTGCTGCGCGGCGATCGCGGGCTGACCTACGAGGCCAGTATTCCCGCGAATGCGACGCTGACCGAAGGCTCCTGGTGGCCGGACAACTATGCCGGCGAGCCGCTGGTGTCATTTTCGGCCGAGGAAGGCGCAGAGATCGGGCTGAAGCTCGGCGACACCATCACCGTCAACGTGCTTGGCCGCAACGTGACGGCGAAGATCGCCAATTTCCGCCAGGTCGAATGGGAGACGATGGGCATCAATTTCGTCATGGTGTTCTCGCCCAGCACGTTTGCCGGCGCGCCGCATAGCTGGCTGGCGACGCTGACCGACAAGGGCGCGTCGCCGGCCGACGATGCCCGTCTTCTCAACGCCGTCACCCGTGCCTTTCCGGCGGTGACGACAGTCAGGGTCAAGGACGCGCTCGACATCGTCAACCGGCTGGTGGCGCAACTCGGCACTGCGATCAGGGCCGCGGCCGGCGTGGCGCTGATCGCCTCGGTGCTGGTGCTGGCCGGCGCGCTGGCCGCCGGCAACCGCGCCCGCATCCACGATGCAGTGGTGCTGAAGACGCTGGGCGCTACCAGGAAGACGCTGATCGCGGCCTTTTCGCTGGAATACATGCTGATCGGCCTCGCCACCGCGATCTTCGCGCTGGCGGCAGGCGGGATTGCGGCGTGGTTCGTTGTCGCGCGCGTCATGACGCTGCCGTCGCATTTCATGCCCGATGTGGCGGTGGCAACCATCATCTTTGCGCTGGTGGTCACGGTCGGCATTGGCCTCGCCGGCACCTGGCGGGTGCTGGGCCACAAGGCGGCGCCGGTGCTGCGCAATCTCTGATCGGCAGGCATCTGCAGGCTCAACGCGACCAGGATTCGGTTAAATCTTGTTAATGTTGGGCTTCGGAAGGCCGATAAATCCGGATTTTCGTGTCTTCACGAAGCATTACGCCCGGTTACGGTCTTGTTCTTGGCGCCAATAACCATCATATTTCGCCGCAGGCATGCTGGAGCCCCGCCAGCGGCGCCGCGGTCCAAATGGGCCGGACACCGGACGGGGCAGAAGCAATATGAGGATTTCCATGGCTGAACCCGTTCGCAATTATCAGACGCGTGCCGTGCCCGGCGCCGGCGTCGATGCTGCTATCGACCAGGGCCTGCGCGCCTATATGATCAAGGTCTACAATCTGATGGGGCTTGGCCTCCTCATCACCGGCCTCGCCGCGGTCGGAACGATCATGCTGGCCACCACCACTGATCCGGCTTCGGCGGTCGCCACGCTGCCGAATGGCGACATGCTGACCTCCTTCGGCTACGCGATCTTTGGTTCGCCGCTGAAATGGCTGGTGATCTTTGCCCCGCTGGCAGCGGTGATGTTCCTGTCGTTCCGTGTCCAGTCGATGAGCGTTTCGGCCGCGCAGACGACGTTCTGGGTCTATGCCGGCCTCGTCGGCCTGTCTCTGTCGTCGATCTTCCTGGTCTACACCACCGCCAGTATCTCGCAGACCTTCTTCGCCACCGCCGCCGCCTTTGGCGGACTGTCGCTCTACGGCTACACGACCAAGCGCGACCTTTCCGCGTTCGGTTCGTTCCTGGTCATGGGCCTGGTTGGTCTGATCATCGCGATGGTGATCAACATCTTCCTGCAGTCGTCGGCGCTTTCCTTCGCCGTTTCGGCGATCGGCGTGCTGATCTTCGCGGGTCTCACCGCCTACGACACGCAGAACATCAAGGAGATGTATTTCGAGGGCGATGAGACTGATGTCGCCGGCCGCAAGGCGATCATGGGCGCTCTGAGGCTCTATCTCGACTTCATCAACTTGTTCATGTTCCTGCTGCAGTTCATGGGCGACCGCCGATAGAGCCGGGTCCATCCCGATAAAGTCGGGATGGAGCTCTATCTTTTTGTTTGACCATGATCTTTTCCGAAAACCGGTTCCCACTTTTCGGGATCATGGTTTAAGGCAAGTCCCTGGACCAGTGAGTTTGGAAAGGGCGGCCCAACGGCCGCCCTTTTCTTCTGCCCCGGTCTTTGATGAAATGGCCGGCAGATGATTGACGTGCATAAATTATGAGCAGCATCACAATACGCGCCGCGACTTCGGCCGATCTCGATCGGATCACGGATATCTATGCCGACGCGGTGACCCATGGCACGGCGAGCTACGAGCTGGAACCACCTGATCGCGCCGAGATGGGCCAACGCTTCGATAGTCTGATGGCGGGTGGCTTTCCCTATCTGGTGGCGGAAAAAGACGGCATTGTGCTCGGCTATGCGTATGCCGGCGCCTTCCGGCCGCGGCCTGCGTACCGTTTTGTCGTCGAGGACTCCGTCTATGTCGCGCCCGAGGCCAAGGGCCATGGCATCGGGCTCAAACTAATGCAAGGGCTGATCGAGGCGGCCAAGGCGGCGGGCTTCCGCCAGATCATCGCGGTAATCGGCGACGGTCGGCCGGACAGTGCCTCGGTGCGGCTGCATGAAAAGCTCGGCTTTCGTCATTCGGGCCGCCTGGAAGGCTCCGGCTACAAGCACGGACGCTGGCTCGACACGGTGTTCATGCAACTGCCGATCAATGACGGAGCTCTGGTTCCGCCCGATCCCAACTCGTTGCCGGAACGGAGATTCCGCCAGCAGCAATAAGTAGTTAGGCCTCGACCAGCTTCAGCGTGCGGTCGAAAACGCCGAGCACGCGGCCAAGTTCCTGGCCGCGCTTGAGAATGCGGCCGCCGGCGGCAATGACGGCGAATGCGCCTTGCCGGCGCGCCAGCTTCGGATCCTTGACGATCTGGAACAGCGGCACCTCGCTGGTGCGACGGAAGACGGAAAAGACGGCGCGGTCGGTGAGTTGGTCGATGGCGTAGTCGCGCCATTCATTGGCGGCGACCATGCGCCCGTAAAGCCTCAGGATCTGGTCCAATTCACGCCGGTCGAACCGCACCGGCTGGTCGAGGCGTTCGTGTCTTGCCTCATGCAGCGGGATCAGTATTGCGGATGCGTCCCCATCCTCCGTCCCGCTGCCGTGATCAGTCATGCCTCGATCCCTTCGAATGAATCTCACGCCAACCAAAGTTGGCGCTTTCGCCGTGGAATTGCAAGCCCAGCCGAACAAGGCGGCGCCGCACCGTTTCCCCGGTGTCCAGTCACGTTTATAAAACGCCCGTTGGAATTGGTGATGCTTCGCCACAATTCGGCCTTCTTTTATCCGCGCTAATGCCCCAATGTCCGACGAATTTACGGGTGTTGCCTGAGACGGTTCGGTCCGGCACTGGCTCGTAAACCCCAAGCCCCCCGCCCACGGGTCTGCGTCGGATCGAACCAACCTCGGTTTTTCCTTGGGAAAAATCGGGTGCGACGATCCCAAAACCTAAATGACCGGCGTCAGAAGCAAGCTGACGTCGGTTTTTTAATGTCCGGGTGATGCGCGCGGCCTTCCCTTCTCCGCTTGTGGGAGAAGGTGCCCTCGCCCACGGGTCTTGCCTTCGGCAAGCCCGAGGACAGGCTCCGCGAGGTCGGATGAGGGGTGTTCCAGCTTGGCAATTTGCTTGAAATCGCCGCCGCCTCATTCCTTCCAGCACCCCCTCATCCGTCTCGACGCTGCGCGCCGATCCACACCCGGGGCGAGTCGCGGGCCTCGCCCGCCCTTTGGGCCCCACAAGGGGAGAAGGAGAGGTCCCCGCTCAAGGCTTGTGGATCAAGGCGGCGCCGAGGATGGGACCCGGCATGCCGTCCTTGCCCACCGATTGCAGCAGCACGGCGCAGCCGCCTTTCTTGGTAATCACGCTCATCGGCAATTCGTAGCGCTGCGCCTTGCCGTGCCACATGCCGGCGGTCTGGATGCCGGAGACGGCGTTCCAGTAAGTCATGCTGCGGCCGGTGTTTTCGCCCTTGCCGATCTTGATCGTCTGCGGCGGGTCGAAATAGACGATGACGACATGGGCATCGCTGGGGCCGGTCCCGGCATCGCCGGCGTCGATGATGACGCGGTCGCTGGTCCGGCTGACCTTGATGCTGACCCGCATGCCTTCGCCGGATCTTTCCATGCGGGCGAGCGCGCCGTCGACTTCCTTGCGGCGGGCGCCGTTGACATGGCTGCGGCCATTGATGACGGCCTGCGGCGTATAGACCGAGCGGCTGCCGAAGGCGCGCATATACTCATATTGCCGCTCGGTGTTCTCCTTGCGGCTCAGCGTGTCCTTCCAACCGAGATAATCCCAGTAGTCGACATGATAGGCGAGCGCGACGATGTTCTCCTTGGTGGCAAGCTCGGCGAAGAATTCATCGGCCGGCAGGCAGGAACTGCAACCCTGGCTGGTGAAGAGCTCGACCACGCCCAAAGGTTTGTCAGCCTGGGGCTTGTCGGCCTCGCCGGCAAGCGCATTGCCGGCAAGTCCAGCGCCGGCAAACACCGAGAGGGCCAGCGCCAATGCCGCAAGCCGCAATGGTCTTCGAGGTGTCATAGCCGTTTCGACTCCCGCCGGTGATGGCCGGCTTTATTCTGATTGGCGAAATATGTGGCAGAAGCGGCAGTCAACGGGAAGTCACGTTGCGGTGAAATTTTACCGCTGTAACCAACTGCAAGGGCGCAATAGGACGGGCTACACTTCAGGGTAGATACCGATTCGGGCGACAATCAGCATGTGGCAAACTCTCCTGACGCCGGTCGACCTGTACTGCGAGCGGGTCGGGCCGGGGCTCTGGGCCGAGCCGGTCAACGCACTGACCAATCTGGCTTTTCTTGTCGCCGGGCTGTGGGGTGTCCGGGAGGTGCGCCGGCGTGGCACCGGCATCTTCGCCGAAGTGCTGGCCTGGTGGGTGGTGGCGATCGGCATCGGCTCGGCGCTGTTCCACACCTTTGCCAACCATGGCACGGTCTGGGCCGACGTGCTGCCGATCGCCGGGTTCACGCTGGCCTACACGCTCTTCAACCTGCGCCGGTTCCTCGGCATGAAATGGGGCAAGACGGTCGCCATCTTCGTCGCCTTCTATGCCGTCACCGGGTTGTTGACCTGGGCCGTGCCGCACTGGCTGCGCCAGGCATCGAACGGCACGACCGGCTATCTGCCGCCCTTCCTGGCGCTCGCCTTCTTCGGCGTCATAGTGGCGGCGAGCGGCAACCGCGCCGGCTGGTACAATCTGGCGGGCTCGGCGATCTTCGTCGTGTCGGTCATCTTCAGGATTATCGATCCGCTGGTCTGCGGCAGCTTCCCGCTCGGCACGCATTTCCTGTGGCACATCCTCAATGGGCTGATGCTCGGCGTGCTGCTGGCGGCGGCGGCGCGTTTCGGTAGGGGAATAGGGGAATAGGGGAATAGGTATTGTCTTCCCTACTCCCTTACTGCCCTACTCCCGTACTCCCCTCTCTATGCTGCCAGGTCGCGCAGCACATATTGCAGGATGCCGCCGTTCTTGAAGTAGTCGAGCTCGTCCAGCGTATCGATGCGACATATGATCGGAATGTTCTTCACCGTGCCGTCGCCATAGGTGATTTTCGCGACCATCTTCTGGCGCGGCTTGATGGCGCTCAGTCCGTCGATCTCGACCAGTTCGTCGCCCTTGAGGTTGAGCGAGGCCCATGAGGTGCCCTGCTCGAAGACGAAGGGGATGACCCCCATGCCGACCAGGTTCGAGCGGTGGATGCGCTCGAATGACTGAGCGATGACGGCGCGAACACCCAACAGCTTGGTGCCCTTGGCCGCCCAGTCGCGCGACGAGCCGTTGCCGTATTCGACACCGGCGAAGATGACCAGCGGCACGCCTTCCTTCTTGTACTCCATGGCGGCGTCGTAGATCGATCTCTCTTCCTTCGACGGATAGTGGATGGTGTAGCCGCCTTCGCGACCGTTCTCGCCCAGCATGTGGTTGCGGATGCGGATGTTGGCGAAAGTGCCGCGCATCATCACCTCGTGATTGCCGCGCCGCGTGCCGTACTGGTTGAAGTCGGCGACGCCGACGCCATGGTCGGTAAGATACTTGCCGGCCGGCGAGGCCGCCTTGATCGAGCCGGCCGGAGAGATATGGTCGGTCGTGATCTTGTCGCCGAACAGGCCGAGCACGCGGGCGCCTTTGATGTCGCTGATTGTGCCGAAGCCTGATGTCATGCCGGCGAAGTAGGGCGGGTTCTGCACATAGGTCGAATGGTCGTCCCAGGCGTAGGTCTGGCCTTCCGGCGCCTTGACGTTCTGCCAGTATTCGTCGCCCTTGAAGACGTCGGCATATTTGCGGGCGAACAGTTCGCGCGTCACGTTCTTCTCGATGAACTCCTGGATCTCGACCGAACTCGGCCAGATGTCCCGGAGGTAGACCGGGTTGCCGTCACGGTCCTCGCCGAGCGGCTCGGTGGTCAGATCCTTGGTCACGGTCCCGGCCAGCGCGTGGGCGACGACCAGCGGCGGCGAAGCGAGGTAGTTCGCCTGCACGTCGGGCGAGACGCGGCCTTCGAAATTGCGGTTGCCGGACAAGACCGCGGCAGCGATCAAACCTTTATCGTTGATGGTCTTGGAGATCGGCGCCGGCAACGGGCCGGAATTGCCGATGCAGGTGGTGCAGCCGAAGCCGACCAGGTTGAAGCCGATCTGGTCGAGTTCCTTCTGCAGGCCGGACTTCTCCAGATATTCGGCGACGACCTGGCTGCCCGGCGCCAGCGATGTCTTGACCCATGGCTTCTGCTTGAGCCCGAGCCGGTTGGCGTTGCGCGCCAGCAGCCCGGCGCCGATCAGCACGCTCGGGTTCGAGGTGTTGGTGCAGGAGGTGATGGCGGCGATCACGACATCGCCATGGCCGAGATCATAGTTGGTGCCTTCGACGGCGTAGCGCTTCTCGATTTCGGCGGCCTTCCGGTATTCGGTCTCCATCGCCTTGGCGAAGCCGGCCGGAATGTCTTCCAGCGCGACCCGGCCTTCCGGACGCTTGGGGCCGGCCATCGATGGCACGACATCGCCGAGATCGAGCTCGAGCAGGTCGGTGAAGACCGGGTCGGCCGAGCCGGTATCGCGCCACATGCCTTGCGCCTTGGCGTATGCCTCGACCAGCGCGATGCGGTTTTCCTCGCGGCCGGACATGGTGAGGTAGCGTATGGTTTCGCCGTCGACGGGGAAGAAGCCGCAGGTGGCGCCATATTCGGGCGCCATGTTGCCGATGGTGGCGCGGTCGGCCAGCGTCATGTTGGACAGACCCGGACCGAAGAACTCGACGAACTTGCCGACGACGCCCTTCTTGCGCAGCATCTGGGTGACGGTGAGCACGAGATCGGTGGCGGTGACGCCTTCCCTCAGTCTGCCGGTGAGGCGGAAGCCGATGACTTCCGGCAACAGCATGGAGACGGGCTGGCCGAGCATCGCGGCCTCGGCCTCGATGCCGCCGACGCCCCAGCCGAGCACGCCAAGGCCGTTGATCATGGTGGTGTGCGAATCGGTGCCGACGCAGGTGTCGGGATAGGCGGTGGTTTCGCCGCCTTCAGTGTTGGTCCACACGACCTGGCCGAGATATTCGAGATTGACCTGGTGGCAGATGCCGGTGCCGGGCGGCACGACGCGGAAATTGCGGAAGGCCTGCTGGCCCCATTTCAGGAACTTGTAGCGCTCCTCGTTGCGCTCGTATTCAAGCTCGACATTCCGGGCGAAAGCCAGCGGCGTCCCGAACTCATCGACGATGACCGAGTGGTCGATGACCAGGTCGACCGGCACCAGCGGATTGATCTTTTGCGGGTCGCCGCCGAGCGATGCCATGGCGTCGCGCATCGCGGCCAGGTCAACCACGGCCGGAACGCCGGTAAAATCCTGCATCAGCACACGGGCCGGGCGATAGGCAATCTCGACGCCGGCGGTGCCCCTGTCGGTCAGCCAGCCGGCGACCGCCTGGATGCTCTCCTTGGTGACGGAACGGCCGTCTTCGTTGCGCAGCAGGTTCTCCAGCAGCACCTTCATCGAATAGGGCAACTGGCCGATGCCGGTGAGGCCGTTCTTCTCGGCCTCGACGAGGTCGTAATAGACATAGTCGGCGCCGCCTGCGGTCAGCGTGCGGCGGCAATTGAAACTATCGAGGGATTTTGACACGTGCGATCCGTCCTTGTCAGTTCAGCCTGAAAGGGAACGGACGCCGATGGCATGCAATCACGCGCAAAGGTGCGGGTACGGCCATTTCCGCTGTCCGTTCCCAGCCAACCCGAGCCGTTCAAGGCGGCGCGTGCGCTGGTTCGGCGCTAATTTGCTTCCCGTGCCGACCGCTGGCACGGATGACCCGGATATAGAGAATTTCCTGGAATAGTTCTAGACAGTCGGACGGCTATTTTGTGCGATGCGGCAGCTGCCGTGGCGCGGTGTTTTCGGGACGGGCAAGGAATGCGGCTGATCGCCGAAAATCTGGGCGGCGAACGCGGCGGCGAGACGATTTTTTCCGGCATCGGTTTTGCCCTGGAAAAAGGCCAGGCGCTGATCGTCACCGGGCCGAACGGCGCGGGGAAATCGACGCTGCTCAGGGTAGTTGCCGGGCTGCTGCCGGTGGCGGCAGGCCGTTTGCTTCTCGAAGGTGGCGCTGAGGATTTTCCGTCGGTAGCCTCGGCCTGCCATTATCTCGGCCACCAGAACGCGATGAAGACGGCGCTGAGCGTGGCGGAAAATCTGCGCTTCTGGCGCGATTTTTTGGGCGCGGATTTTTTGAGCGCTGAACAGGCGCTGGAAACGGTCGGGCTTGATGGTATCGGCCATCTGCCGTTCGGCTATCTCTCCGCCGGGCAACGGCGCCGCGCGGCGATCGCAAAATTGCTGGTCAGCCGGCGACCGCTGTGGCTGCTCGACGAGCCGACGGCCGGGCTGGACAAGGCTTCGGAAGAGCGATTCGCCGTGCTGATGCGGAAGCATCTTGAAGACGGGGGGATCGTTGTGGCGGCCACGCATCTGCCGCTGGGGCTTGGGGGGGCGCAAGAATTGAGGATGACCGGTTGATGTCGGCGTTCCCGCCCACCCCCCTCTGTCCTGCCGGACATCTCCCCCGCAAGGGGGGAGATTGGCAGCTCGGGCGCCCCATTTATCCTTGCAACGTTGGCAATTGGCGAAGGCCGGGCCGACGGCCAATCTCCCCCCAAGTGGGGGAGATGTCCGGCAGGATAGAGGGGGGCGCGAAGGAACGCCACATTTCGCCTTGCCACCAACAAGGGACCGCATCGTAATGTGGTCCCTGTTCCTGCGCGATATCCGCCTGAGTATCCGGGCCGGTGGCGGGGCGCTGACCGGCGTGATCTTCTTTCTCGCGGTGATCGCCACGATCCCCTTCGGCGTCGGACCGGACCTCAATCTGCTCTCCCGAATCGGCCCGGCGATCCTGTGGATCGGCGCGTTGCTCGCTTGCCTGCTCGGTCTCGACCGATTGTTCCAGGCCGACCGGGAGGACGGCTCGCTCGATCTGCTGGTGCTCGGCGACTACCGGCAGATGCTGGCGCTGACCGTGCTGACGAAATGCCTGGCGCATTGGGCGGGAAGCGTGCTGCCGCTGGTCATCGCGGCACCCTTGCTGGGCCTGTTCATGAACATGGAGCCGATCGGCATCGGCGCCACGGCGCTGACCCTCCTGGTCGGCACGCCGGCAATCACCTTCATCGGCGCTGCCGGCGCGGCGGTGGCGGTGGCGCTGCCGCGCGGCGGGCTGCTGATCTCGGTGCTGGTGCTGCCGCTGACCATTCCGGTGCTGATCTTCGGCGTCTCGGCAAGCTATGGCGCGGTGGCCAACCCCGATCCGTTCCTGCAGCCTTTCCTCATTCTCGCCGCGCTGACCTTGTTTCTTGCCGTGCTGGGGCCGGTTGCGGCAGCGCTGGCGCTACGTCATGGGGCGGACTAAATTAGACGGCCGCCTGACGTCAAAGGCTGCGGCGCTGCCGTCGATTGCGAAGCCGATGGCGCAAGGTTAAGGGAAGGCATGTTCGAACGAAGCGGAATGGTCCGGTTGAAAGTTTTTGCGCCGGCGGAGCTACCCATATGAGCGTACACGCCCTTTATGTGACCGCTGCCTATGCCATCACGGCCGTGGTGCTGGCCGGGCTGATCGGCTGGATCCTGTTCGACCAGCGTGCACGCAAGAGGGACCTCGCCGAGCTGGAAGCATCCGGCGTGCGGCGGCGCTCCGACAAGGCGGGGAAATCATGAGCATGGAGACGGAAACGCCGGCGCGCGGGCGGCGCCTGATCGTGCTGTTGCCGTTGCTGATTTTCCTCGGGCTGGCGGGGCTGTTCCTGACGCAGCTGTTGTCCGGTCGCGACACTTCGGAAGTGCCATCGGCGCTGATCGGCCTGCCGGCGCCGCAGACCAATCTACCGGCGCTGGAGGGCATGAATTTGCCGGGGCTCGATTCCAAGCAGTTCGCCGGCAAGGTCACGCTGGTCAACGTCTTCGCGTCGTGGTGCGGGCCATGCCGCGACGAACATCCGGTGCTGCTGGCGTTGTCGCAGGACAAGCGCTTCGTCATCGCCGCGCTCAACTACAAGGACCAGCCGGAAAACGCCCGCCGGTTCCTCGGCGATCTCGGCAACCCGTTCCAGGCGATCGGCGTCGACGCGGCGGGGCGCGCCGCAATCGACTGGGGCGTCTACGGCGTGCCGGAAACCTTCGTCGTCGGCAAGGACGGCAAGATCGCCTACAAACATGTCGGCCCGCTGACGCCAGGCTCGGCACAGACGCTGCTTTTGCCGGAGATCGAGAAGGCGCTGGCAGCGCCCGGCTGAGACACCGGAAACGCGATGGACGAACGAGACATCCGCGATCATCTTCTGGCTCAGGCGAAAGCCTGCGATGGACTTGGCTCGCCCTTCACCGCGAATTTATGCCGTGCGCTGGCCAAGGTTCTCGACGCAAACTCCAGGGCTGGGCAGGCGGTGCTCGGCTGGCCGGGCGACGCGCGCGCCGACGGCCTCGCATTGCGGCTCTGCGGCGCGCTGCATGGGTTGGTCCTGACGGGTGCCAGTGAGCAGCTGGCACTGATCTATCCGCCCAACCAGACAAGCGAATCCGAGATCGCGGCGGTGCTGCCGGAGGCAATTGCGCGGTCCGACGATCAGATCATCGCCGGCCTCGCCGGCGCGCCGCAGACCAATGAAATCGCCCGGTCGGCGATGCTGCTGCCTGGATTTCTGACGGTGGCGCGGGAAACCGGCCTGCCGCTGGATCTGTGCGAGATCGGCGCCAGCGCCGGGCTCAATCTCCTGTTCGACAGCTTTCACTACCGCTACGGCGATGCCGAGTGGGGAGACCCGGCCTCCCCCGTGCGGTTGGCACCGGAGGTGCGCGGCCTCGCTGTGCCGCTTGGTGGAGCGCTCGACGTCCGCCATCGCGCCGGCTGCGACATCGCGCCGATCGATGTCGCCGACGCAGCGGCGCGCTTACGGCTTCGGTCTTATGTCTGGGCCGATCAGGCAGCGCGGCTGGCCCGGCTCGACGCCGCGCTGTCACTTGCCGAAAAGTTTCCACCGCTGCTTGTCAAAGCGGACGCGGCGGATTTTATCGAGAAGGCACTGGCCACGCGGCAGCCGGGCGGCACCTTCGTGCTCTATCATTCGACCATGTGGCAATACCTGCCGCGGGCGACCAAGGATGCCATCACCGCCACCCTGGAGCAGGCGGGCAGACAGGCCACGGCCGCTGCGCCTATCGCAAGGCTGAGGATGGAGCCGCGCGATCCCACAAAGCCATGGGCGGTACTCAGCCTCACTCTATGGCCCGGCCGCGAGACACGCCGCCTGGCCCATTGCGATTACCACGGCCGCTGGATCGAATGGATCGGCTAAGCCGATCAAACAGTTCTGGTTGCGCATGATCTCGTCCGAAAAGTCTGCAACTTTTCGGGATCATGCGTTCGCCTCAGCCGTAGATCTGCTTGTGGACCTGGTAGAGCATTTCGCTGCGGTCGGCGCGCATGTCGGCCAGATCGCGGCTGGAAAAGGAGTCGATTTCGGCGATGAGGCGGTTGTATTGCCGGCGCTTGGCGATGCTGGTGCGAGCGCGGCTCATGAGGTTGTCGAGAATCATAGCGAGGTTCCTTCTGCGCCGCATTGTTGCGGCAGGTTGTTCCTCCCTGATCGATACGCAGCATGACATAGTTATGATGCGCTGCAAAAAGAAGATGTTGCAACGCACCATTGCGCTGGACGCATAGCCGGTTAACGCGCATGAGCGCCGTCATTTTGGGCCCTATCATTTGAGCAAGGTCGGCATTGCCGTGGTTTGCTCCGATGTCTCAAGATGCGGTGAGGCCGACATCAACGATCTTGCCATATTGATCGCCGGCTGGCTTGATCGCGCCGGCACTAGCGATTTTGCATGACCGGGAGGAAACCATGGCCGCCGAAGACTACGAGATTCTCGATCCGCGTTTTGCGCGGCTGTTCAACAGCAATGCGCAGGTGGACAAACTGTTCACCGGATGCCGGTGGGCGGAAGGGCCGGCTTGGTTTGCGGCCGGCCGTTATGTGGTGTGGTCCGACATCCCCAACAACCGCATGCTGCGCTACGACGAGACCGACGGCAGCGTCAGCGTGTTCCGGCAACCGTCCGGCAATTCCAACGGCAACACCGTCGACCGGCAGGGCCGGCTGGTAAGCTGCGAGCATTCGGGCCGCCGCGTCAGCCGCACCGAGCATGACGGCTCGATCACCACCATCGCCGACAAATGGCGCGGCAAGCGACTGAATTCGCCCAATGATGCGGTGGTCAAGTCCGACGGTTCGATCTGGTTCACCGATCCGACCTACGGCATCGATACGGATTATGAGGGCGACAAGGCCGACAGCGAGATCGGCGCCTGCCATGTCTACCGGGCCGATCCCGGAACCGGCGAGGTCGACGCGGTGATCACCGACATGGTCAGGCCCAACGGGCTCGCCTTCTCGCTCGACGAGAGCAAGCTCTATGTCGTCGATACCGGCCGCACGCATGGCGCGCAGAACCCGGCGCATATGCGGGTGTTCAATGTCGACGAGGGTGGCAAGAAGGTCTCCGGCGGAAAGGTCTTCGCCGACTGCACGGCCGGCCTGTTCGATGGTTTCAGGCTCGACGATCAAGGGCGCATCTGGACCAGCGCCGCCGACGGCATCCATTGCTACGATCCGGACGGGACGCTGATCGGCAAGATCAAGGTGCCGGAAGTCGTCGCCAATTGCGTGTTCGGCGGCAACAAGCTGAACTGCCTCTACATCGCCGGCACGACCTCGCTCTACATGGTCCGGCTGATGGTCAACGGCGCAAAGACTTATTGAATCACAATCAGCACTATTGAAGGGAGGACGCATGCCATTCGTCAACATCCGCATCGTCAAGGAAGTCATCGCCGCCGATCCCGCCGGCAAGAAGACCGCGATCGCCAAACAGGTGACGGCGGCCATCACCGGCGCCACCGGCCTGACCAGCAACGATGTCTGGGTGGTCTTCGAGGAGGTCAATGCGCGCGACTGGTTCGTCGGTGAGACCGATGTCGAGACGTTGAGACGGAAGGGCTAATCTCCCGACGGGCACGGCAGCGGCGCGGAAGTTTGCGAGAGGCCTGCGGGGCAGCGCCCCCCTCTGCCCTACCGGGCATCTCCCCCTCAAGGCCCCTTGGGGGGAGATCGGCAGCTTCGTCGCCTAGCCCGTCTTTCAACGTTGGAGGTTGGCGAAAGCGGGGATGACGGCCAATCTCCCTCATTGTGGGGGAGATGCCAAGTGGTGGCAAAGAGGGCAGGACAGAGGGGGCGCGAAGGATCGCCGATGCTCGGTTCGCGTTCGCTCCGCTCCGGGACAACGAAAGCACGGTGGCCGCCACTTAACGCGAGCGGATGAAGTCGGCGAAGGCCGAAACGGCGCTGCGCATCGCCAGCCGGTTTGCCGGTTCCGCCAGGATTTTCTCCACCTCCGGAGGCTTCTTGCCGAGCAGGGCGATTTCGAGCGCAGCTTCCTCATAGAGCGCGAAAGACATGGTCCTCATGATCTCGGCCAAGGCGTCGCGGGCAAACAGCGAGCGCGGCGAGGCGTGCACCAGCATTGCCGGCCTGCCGACGGCGGCGTCGCGCGAGACCAGCCAGTCGAGCGCGTTCTTGAGGCCGCCTGGCACGGCATGGGCATATTCCGGGCAGGAGACGATGACGCCGTCGGCGACGGTGACCGCGTCGATCAGCGCCGCTGCTTGCGGTGGCGTCCGCTCGCCTTCGTCATCCGGGTTGAAAATCGGCAGCCGGCCAAGCCCGTCGTAAACGGACACGTGACAGTCCGGCGGCGCGTTTTGCGCGAGTGCCGCGACCAGGGCGGAATTGGTCGAGGCGGCGCGCAGGCTGCCGGAAATGGCCAGGATGTTCAGCAAAGGTGCGAATCGCGTCCGGAAGCCTACCACATCGTCTGCTTGTAGCTTTCGTCCAGCCAGCGGTCGGTCGCCTCGACGGTCTCGGCGAGCGCCAGCTGGTCGCGCAGGATCTGGCCGAGCGTCGGCAGCGTCGCACGGTCGTACCAGGTTTCGGGCCTCCACAGATCGGAGCGCATGAAAGCCTTGGCGCAATGCATGTAGGCGGCCTTGACCGTCACCAGGACGACGTTTTGCGGTTCCTTGCCGTCAACGGCGAGTCGCTCGCGCAAAGCCGCATCGACGGTGATGCGGGCGTCGCCGTTGACGCGCAGCGTCTCGTTCATGCCCGGGATGAGGAAGAGCAGCCCGACCGAGGGGTTGAGAAGAATGTTCTCCAGGGTGTCGAGCCGGTTGTTGCCGGGCCGGTCGGGGATGGCGATGGTCTTCTCGTCGAGCACGGCGGCAAAGCCCGGTTTGTCGCCCTTCGGCGTCACATCGGCATTGCCGGTGCCGTCGGAGGAGCCGATCAGCACGAAGGGGCTTTTGCCGATGAAGGAACGGCTGTGGCCATCCAACGCCGTCAGTTCCTTGCGGATCGAGCCGTCGGTCGGCCGAGGCGTCTTGTAGATCGTTCTCAGCTCTTCGCGCGTGGTGACGAATTCCATGCCCTCTCCCTAACCGTTACTTGCCGGCCTTCTCTTCGTTTCCGGTCTTGCCTTCAAGCGAATGGCGCATGATCAGCGGCATCTGGCTGAAGGTGAAAAGAAGCGTGATCGGCATGATTCCCCATACCTTGAAGGTAACCCAGGCGTCGGTGGAGAAATTCCGCCAGACCACTTCGTTGACAAGGGCCAGGAACAGGAAAAACAGGCCCCAGCGGAAGGTTAGTTTCTTCCAGCCCTCGGCATCGAGGCTGAACGCCGAATCGAAGACATAGCCGAGCAGCGACTTGCCGAAGAACAGGCCGCCGAGCAGCACGCCGCCGAACAGCATGTTGACGATGGTCGGCTTCATCTTGATGAAGATGTCGTCCTGCAGGTAGAGCGTCAGCGCGCCGAAGACGAAGACGACGACGCCCGACACCATCGGCATGATCGGCAAGGTGCGGGTGAGCAGCCAGGAAGCGATCAGCGCGATCGCGGTCGCGGCCATGAACAGGCCGGTGGCGACGAAGATCGGCCCGCCGAGCTCAGCCAGCGCCGGAAATTTCTGCGATAGCCATGCGCCGCGGGCGTTGGCGAAGAAGAACACCATAAGCGGGCCGAGCTCCAGCACCAGCTTGAGCAGCGGATTGACGCCTTCCTTCTTCTGTTTCTGCGGGTCGGACGGGTCGCGTTCGAGGATGCGCGGGTTCATAGGCTTTCCTTCTTGCGCAAGATCCTGTCCAAGAAGTCTGCAACTTCTTGGGATCATGCTTGTTATGCCACTCCAGCGATCGCCCTGGCGAACTCGCTTGCGGAGAAAGGTTCGAGGTCGTCGACCTGTTCGCCGACGCCGATGAAATAGACCGGCAATTTGTGCTTTGCCGCGATCGCCACCAGAATACCGCCGCGTGCCGTGCCGTCCAGCTTGGTCATCACCAGGCCGTTGACGCCGGCGACATTGCGGAAAATCTCGACCTGGTTGAGTGCGTTCTGGCCGGTGGTGGCGTCGACCGTCTGCAGCACGGTGTGCGGCGCCTCCGGATCGAGTTTGCCCAGCACCCGGACGATCTTTTCCAGCTCCGCCATCAGCTCGGTCTTGTTCTGCAGCCGCCCGGCGGTGTCGATGATCAGCACGTCGGAGCCGGCTTGCTTGGCCTGTTCGAACGCGTCATAAGCAAGACCTGCCGCATCGGCGCCAAGCTTGGAGGCGATGACCGGCGACTTGGTGCGCTCGCCCCAGATCTTCAATTGTTCGATCGCGGCAGCACGGAAGGTGTCGCCGGCTGCGAGCATCACCGACAGGCCGCCGTCGGTCAGCTTTGCCGCCAGCTTGCCGATGGTCGTGGTCTTGCCGGTGCCGTTGACGCCGACGACAAGGACGACATGCGGCTTGTGGCTGAGGTCAAGCTCCAGCGGCATGGCGACATGGGTCAGCACCTTCTCCACCTCGCTCGCCATGATGGCGCGGACTTCCGTCTCGGAGACGTCCTTGCCGTAGCGGCTGGCGGCCAGCGAATCGGTGATGCGCAACGCCGTCTCCATGCCGAGATCGGCGCGGATCAGCACGTCCTCCAGATCCTGCAGCGTGTCCTCATCGAGCTTGCGCTTGGTGAAGACGCCGGCGATGTTGCCGGACAGTTCCCGGGAAGAGCGGGCAAGCCCCTCCTTCATACGCTGGAACCACGAGCGTTTCGGTGCCGGTCCCGGCGCCTTCTGCGGCTCGGCTTTCTGCTCGACCTTCTTGGTTACGGTCACCTTGCCGGGGGCCGGCTTTGGCTCCGGCGGTGGTTGCGGAACGGCCTCCGGCTCTGGTGCAATCTCGGCAAGCACCGGCTTCGCCTCGACCGGCGCAGGCTGGCGAATGGGGGGCGGGATTTCGGCCGGAGGCGGCTCAGACTTGGGCGCTGTTGAGGGAGCCTCAGCGGGCGGTGCCGGCATTTCGACGGGCTCCGGCTCCGGCTGTTTTTCCGGCTGGAACGGGGCGATTTCTGGCGGCTGCGGCTCGGGCTCAAGAATTTCCTGCGGCTCTGGTGCAGGAACTGGCTCAGCGATGACGGAGGCGGCCGGGATTTCTTCGGGCTCCGGCTCCTCAGCAGCCGTTTCCGGCTCCGGCGGCCGCAGTTCCTCGACCGGAGCAGGCTCTGTCTGGATTTCTGGCTCGGGCGGAACGGTAGGAGCGGGCTCGGGCTTTGGCTTCTCGACCGGAGCCTGCTCCGGCTGGATTTGTGGCTCGGGGGAAATGATCGGAGCGGGCTCGGCCTCTTCAACAGGCGCCGGTAGCGGCGCAGGCGGTGCTTCCGCCTCGACCGGTGGCGGAGGCGAAGCTTCTGCCTCGGGCCGGGGCTCTTCGCGTTTCAAAAATTCCGGAACGGCCTGCTCCGTCGCCGGTTTCAGCGCCTCCAGAGCGTCCCATTTGATCGGCGGCAGCGGCGTGGTCTCGTCGATCCGCTCCTCGACCACTTCCTTCTTGCCGAACGAAAATATCTTCTTGAGAAAACCAGCCATGTTTTTGCGTCTCAGGCGGCGCGGGCGGCAAGCGGCGCCGCGATCAGTCTGATACCGTCATGGCCGACGATATCAGCCTCAACGATTTCGCCCGGCGCGCCCGCGGACACTGTGGCGAGCGTGAAGCCTTCGGTGCGGCCGAGCCCGTCGCGCTCGACCAGGATCGACTGGCGTGTTCCGGCGAGTGCGGCGAGGTGACTGATATAGGCGGCGTCGCCGGCGGCGCGCAGCCCTGCCGCACGCTGCTTGACCACCTCGCGGCGAAGCTGAGGCATGCGCGCGGCGGGCGTGCCTTCGCGTGGCGAGAACGGAAAAACGTGGAGATGCGTCAGCCCGCATTCCTCGACGATCTCCAGCGATTTTTCGAACATCGCGTCCGTCTCGGTCGGAAAGCCGGCGATGATGTCGGCGCCGAAGACGATGCCGGGACGCAATTTGCGCAAATCCTCGCAAAAACGGATCGATTGATCGCGGTTGTGCCGGCGCTTCATCCGCTTCAGGATCATGTCGTCACCCGCCTGCAGCGACAAATGCAGATGCGGCATCAGCCTGGGCTCGGTGGCGATGGCGTCGAGCAAATCGTCGTCGGCCTCGATCGAATCGATGGAGGAGAGGCGCAGGCGTTTTACGTCAGGCACCTGCTTCAGGATTGCCTTGACCAATTTGCCGAGTTTCGGGCTTCCAGGCAGGTCGGCGCCGAAACTGGTCATGTCGACGCCGGTCAGCACGATCTCGGCATAACCATTCGCGCTCAGCCTCTTGACCTGCTCGACCACGGCGCCCATCGGCACAGAGCGCGAATTGCCGCGGCCGTAGGGGATGATGCAGAAGGTGCAGCGGTGGTCGCAGCCGTTCTGCACCTGGACAAAAGCCCGCGCCCGGCCCTCGATGGCGTCGACCATGTGGCCGGCTGTCTCGCGTACCGAAAAGATATCGTTGACGCGAGCCTTCTCGGAATCGTTGACGCCGAAATCCGGCAGCGCGCGATAGGAATGCGCCTTCAACTTCTCTTCATTGCCGAGGACGAGATCGACCTCGTCCATGGCGACGAAACTCTGCGGCTCGGTCTGCGCGGCGCAGCCGGTGACGATGATGCGGGTGGCCGGGTTCTCGCGGCGGGCCTTGCGGATCGACTGTTTTGCCTGGCGCACCGCCTCGCCGGTGACGGCGCAGGTGTTGAAGATGATGGCGCCGCCTTCCAGCGCGCCAAGGCCGGCGCTTTCCGCCTCTCGCCGCATCACCTCGGATTCGTAGGTGTTCAGCCGGCAGCCGAAGGTGACGACGTCAACACATTTGGGAAGAGTGGGACCCCTGGAAAGAGCGGGACCCTTCTTGGCAAGAGGAGCCATCAGGCGGCGCTTTCGGTGTCGCGGGCCCACACCCCGGTCGACGGATCGAAGCTGCCGGAAAATTCCCATTCGGCGGCGCCGGTGAGGATGACGTGGTCGTCGCCGCGCCATTCGACATGCAAGGAGCCGCCGCCGGGTGTCACCAAGGAGACGCTGCGTCCGGTCCGCCTGGTGCGCGCGGCAGCGACGACGGCGGCACAAGCCGCCGTACCGCAGGCCTTGGTCAGGCCGGCGCCGCGCTCCCAGGTGCGGATGACCATCGTCTCGGGCGAGGTCACCCGTGCGATGGTGATGTTGGCGCGTTCGGGGAAGATCGGGTGATTTTCGAGCAGCGGGCCGAAGCGGTCGAGCTCATAGGACCAGACGTCGCGGTCGACCCAGAAGATAGCGTGCGGATTGCCCATCGACACGACCGAGGGCGAGTGCAGCACAGGCGCGTCGATCGGGCCGATCTGCAGCTCGATCATGCGGGTATCGCGGAATTCCTCGGCCAGCGGAATATCCTGCCAGCCAAAACGCGGCTTGCCCATGTCGACCGAGATCAGCCCGTCGGCATGTTCTTCGGCGTTGAGGATGCCGGCGACGGTCTCGAAGGCGAATGTCTTCTGGCCGGTCTCGGCGGCAAGTGCCTGCACCACGCAGCGCATGCCGTTGCCGCAGGCCTGCGCGCCGGTTCCGTCGGAATTCAGAATGTCGATGAAAAAGGCGGTGCCCGGCGTCCTGGCGTCGTGGATCGCCATGATCTGATCGAATTTCGTCGCGGCATCGGCATTGAGCGCAAGGGCGGCAGCCGGCGTCACCCGATCGGCGCGACCGCGCATGTCGGCAACGATGATTTCGTTGCCAATGCCGTTCATCTTGGCGAAGGGGGCAGTGCTTGCCATGGATCGAAAGGTCTCATGCCGGTTTGGCGCCTATATGGCGGATACCGGCCGAAATTACCAGTGTGCGGACGTCAGAGCGACGTGCGTCCACTTGGACGCACAAAGTACGCTCTGACACTTTGGACCCGCGCATCGTGCTTTCCGAAAATCGATTCCGATTTTCGGGCCGATGCGTCTACGCCACCGCGAAGACGCCGAGCATGACCAGCAGGAAGATAATCAGCACGATGCCGATGAGGATACGGGCGCCGGTGGCGGCGGCTCCGGCCAATGCCGGCATGCCGAGCAGGCTGGCCGCGGCCGCGATAATCAGAAGAATGATGATCCATTTGATCATGCGGAAATCCCTCGCAGCCGACGGTTGTGGATGCCTGCCAACGCGTTTGCGACGTCCCGGGTTCCGCTGGGGGTCCCGTGCGCCGTGAAGCCGGTTGCCTGCCTAGTGCATCGGGCCCAAAAGTGGGTACCGGTTTTGGGAAAATCCGATGCTCAAACAAGAAGATAGAGCGGCGGTTCGCTTCGACTTGAAAGTCCGCCGCTCTAGACCGCCGGCACGTCCCAGACCTCGCCGGGATGCAGGGCGCGAAAGCGTTCGCGAGGGACGCCCTGGTCATCCAGGGCCTCGCCCAGCTTTCTGGCCGGCTCGTCGATCGGCTCGTTGGTGAGCCGGAACGTGCCCCAGTGACAGCCGGCAGCATGGGCGGCGTTGCACAAAAGCATGCCTTGCACCGCCTCCTCCGGATTCTGGTGGTGTGGCGCCATGAACCAGCGCGGCTCGTAGGCGCCGATCGGCAGGATGGCGAGGCGGAAGCCGCCGTGCCTTTCGGCCATCAGCCGGTAGTTGATGCCCTCGTGGAAACCGGTGTCGCCGGCGAAATAGACCTTTCCGCCTGGCGTCTCGACCACAAAACCCGCCCACAGCGCCATGCGCCGGTCGCGGGTGCCGCGCGCCGACCAGTGGTGCACCGGCTCGACATGGACGGCGACGTCCTTGCCGATATCGACCCGCTCGCCCCAGTCATGCGCGGAAAGCCGCATGCCGGGAACGCCATCGTCGATGATGGCGTCGTTGCCGAGCGGCGTCAGCACCAGCGGGTCGTGCTTCGTCTTCAGCCGCTTCAGCGTGGCGAGGTCGAGATGGTCGTAGTGGTTGTGGCTGACCAATACGAGGTCGATCGGCGGCAGGTTGGAAAAGGCGATGCCCGGCGGATTGACCCGTTTCGGCCCGGCAAAGGAGAGCGGCGAGACGCGCCGCGACCAGACCGGGTCGGTGAGAATGTTCAGGCCGGCTGTCTGGATGAACAGCGAGGAATGGCCGACCATGGTCAGCCTCAGTTCGGAGCCGTCGATCCGTTTGGCCGGTGTCGCCTGATGAAACGGACTTGGATTCGCCGCCGGCCATTTCGAGCGTTCGCCACCCAACTGCCACTTCAAAAGATCGGAAAAGCGGGCAGGCAGCTTGCCGTTGGGATTGAAGAACAAGGTGCCGTCGAAATGATCGCTCGGCGGGCCGCTGTAATAGCGATTGGCGGCTCTTTTTCTCGCAGCCAAGGTTTCGCCTCCGGCAGGGTTCCGTTTCATCAGAGATAGGACCGGACCCGGCTGGCGCAAGCATTTGGCGGCCGAATGCCAGGAGCACGCCTGTCCAGCAAAACAGCTGCGCGCCTCTGTCAGACCTACAGGGCAGGCTTTTAGGCTGCATGTATTTTGTGGTAAAATTGCAACAGATGCTGCCGCAAAAAGTATTTTAACCATATCGGGTTGAAATTTCGCCACCTTCTCCATCTTGGTGATGGGAGATTGTGCGGACGGCAGCCCGAGCCGGATCCGACGGAGGTTTGAAATGAATTTTTCGAAAACCGGTCTGCTGGCCGTATCGCTTGCCGCGCTCGTTGCGAGCGGCTGTTCAACGTCACGATTCTCGTCGATGGACCAGCAGCCGTCGCCGCTTGAGGCCGCGCCCTCCGGCACGGTGACCGCAAATCAGCTGCCGCCGCCGGCGGCGCCCGGCACTGCCGACCCGTCGAAATTTCCAACGGCGCCGCAAGGTTCCGAGGTGGCTTCGCTGCCACCGGACGGGACGGCTCCGGCCGGGGCTGCGGATCTTACCGCCTCCAGCGTCGCCGGCGTGTGGAAGGCCAGCGTCTCCGGCCAGAGCTGCCAGGTGGCGACGCCACAGACCAAATTCGGCGCCGGCTACCGGGCCGGGCCGCTGCATTGCCCGGCGCCGATCAACGGCATTAAGTCCTGGAACGTCGCCGGCAAGCAGTTGACGCTGTACGACGAGAATGGCGGCACGCTGGCACGGCTCTATTCCTCGGGCGGAGAGAAATTCGACGGCCAAACTTCCAACGGCCTGCCGATCTCGCTTACAAGAGGCTGACCCGCCCCATTTATTTTTACGCAAATCCGACGGAAAACCGAGACATACTTTTCTTGGAATTGCTCTAGAACGACGTGACCGATGCATCTGCGTGACGGCCTTCAGACCCATGCGACCGTCCGGCAGCGCCACGACCATCTGGTTGTGTCAGGCCTGATCGACCGCGATCCGGCGCAGGAGCGGATCGTCGCGGCACTCGACCGGCTGATCGATGAGATCTCGGCAAAGCGGCTGGCGCACAAATCGAGCGCGCTGGGCTGGCTGTTCGCTCGCAAGCGCGAGACGCGCGAGCCCGTCAAGGGCCTCTACATCCATGGCGGCGTCGGCCGCGGCAAGACCATGCTGATGGACATGTTCTTCGAGCTGGTGCCGGTCAGGCGCAAGCGCCGTGTGCATTTCAACGACTTCATGGCCGATGTGCAGGACCGTATCCAGAAGCACCGGCAGGCGCGCAAAGAGGGCACCGTCAGGGAAGACGACCCGATCGCGCCGGTGGCCCGCACGCTGGCCGAGGAAGCCTGGGTACTTTGTTTCGACGAGTTTTCCGTCACCGACATCGCCGATGCGATGATCCTGTCCCGGCTGTTCTCGGCGCTGTTTGCCAACGGCGTCGTGCTGGTCGCCACGTCCAATGTCGCGCCGCAGGATCTCTACCGCGACGGCTTGAACCGCAAGCTTTTCCTGCCCTTCATCGGCATCCTGGAGCGGCATGCGCAGGTGCTGGCGCTGGACGCCGACAAGGACTATCGGCTGGACAAGCTCAGCCGCCTGCCGGTCTATGTCACCCCCGCCGATGCCGCCGCCGATGCTGTTCTCGACGAGGCCTGGGACGTGATGACGCATGACAGGCCGGCGGCCGAGGCTACGCTGACGATAAAGGGCCGGCAGGTCGTGGTGCCGCGTGCCGCCGGCGAAGCGGCGCGGTTTTCCTTTGGGGATCTGTGCGAAAAACCGCTCGGCGCCCGCGATTTCCTGGCGATTGCCGGCCGCTTTTCGACCGTCTTCATCGATCATGTGCCGGTGCTCGGCGAAGGCATGCGCAACGAGGCCAAGCGCTTCATCCTGCTGATCGACACTCTATACGACCATCATGTGCGGCTGGTAATGAGCGCCGCTGCACCGCCACCGCAGCTGTACACGGCCAAGCGCGGCGCCGAGGTGTTCGAGTTCGAGCGCACAGCGTCACGGCTGATCGAGATGCAGAGCCATGAATGGCTTGAGGGCTGGGTGGAGAGGCAGAAGGCGACGCTGACCGAAGCGCAGCAGGCTCGGGCCTGAAGATAGTCTCCGGAAGGTCGCGATCCTTCGCGCCCCCCTCTGTCCTGCCGGACATCTCCCCCACAAGAGCCACAAGAGGGGAGATTGGCCGTCATCTTTCGCTCGCCAATCTCCAACGTCGCAGGCGTGAGCGGAGCGTCGAAGCTGCTGATCTCCCCCCATGTGGGGGAGATGTCCGGCAGGACAGAGGGGGGCGCTGTCCCGCCGGCGCCTATAGTCGAAACACATACATCACGAACGCCTCCGCCGGCCCGTGCGGCTCATTCCGCGCCTCATAAAGTGCGCGCGCCGCGACATTGTGCGGCTCGGTGCCGACCCACGCCTCCTCGCAGCCATGCTCCCGGCCGAGCTCAAACATGGCGTCGAGCATGTTCGTCGCTATGCCCTGGCGCTGGAAGGCCGGCGCCACGCCGACTTCGTCGATGTAGAGTTCGCTCACCTTGTCCGGGTGGCGGTGGATGACGGCCGCGCATTGGCCGACGACTATGCCATCGGCCAATGCCACAATCATGAAATGACCTGATGAGGCGAGATAGGCGGCGAGCCGATCCGGCGTGACCGGTTCATCGAACACATCTTCGGCGATCCGCATCACAAGGGCGTCATCGCCGGGAAACAGCCTTCTTATTTCCATCTTCATTGCGTAACTTTCCCAAGTCAGCTCAATTCTTTTGACGCTTACGTAATTCCCGTTGTTTCTAACCGATTGAAATTATTCACTCCAAAATAATCGTTTGAATTTCTTCCGCGCTGGGGCTATTGGGGGCGGCGAAAATTCGCGGCTTCCCCGCAGCATTCCGGCCCGCTTCTTCGACGCCGTCATGGCGCCGTCACAGTCTAAAGGGACAACATCCTCACATGGCACGCAACAAGATAGCGCTCATCGGCTCGGGCATGATCGGCGGCACGCTCGCCCACATGATCGGCCTCAAGGATCTCGGCGACGTTGTGCTGTTCGATATCGCCGAGGGCATCCCGCAAGGCAAGGGGCTGGATATCGCGCAGTCGTCGCCGGTCGATGGCTTCGACTCCAGGCTGGTCGGCGTCAACGATTATGCCGGCATCGAGGGCGCCGACGTCTGCATCGTCACCGCCGGCGTGCCGCGTAAGCCCGGCATGAGCCGCGACGACCTTCTCGGCATCAATCTGAAGGTCATGGAGCAGGTTGGCGCGGGTCTCAAGAAATACGCGCCGAAAGCCTTCGTCATCTGCATCACCAACCCGCTCGACGCCATGGTCTGGGCGCTGCAGAAGTTCTCCGGACTGCCGAAGAGCCATGTCGTCGGCATGGCCGGTGTGCTGGACAGTTCGCGCTTCCGCTACTTCCTGGCCGAGGAGTTCAAGGTGTCGGTCGAGGATGTCACCGCCTTCGTGCTCGGCGGCCATGGCGATTCCATGGTGCCGATGATCCGCTATTCGACGGTCGCCGGCATCCCGCTGCCCGACCTCATCAAGATGGGCTGGACCTCGAAGGAAAAGCTCGACCAGATCGTGCAGCGCACCCGAGACGGCGGCGCCGAGATCGTCGGCCTGCTCAAGACCGGCTCGGCCTTCTACGCACCGGCCGCCTCGGCGATCGCCATGGCCGAAGCCTATCTCAAGGACAAGAAGCGCGTGCTGCCCTGTGCTGCGCATCTCTCCGGCCAGTATGGTGTCAAGAACACCTATGTCGGCGTGCCGGTGGTGATCGGCGCCGGCGGCGTCGAGCGCGTCATCGAGATCGAGCTCGGCAAGGCCGAGCAGAAGATGTTCGACAGTTCGGTGGCGGCGGTGCAGGGCCTGTGCGAGGCCTGCGTCAAGATCGCTCCGCAACTCGCCGCCAAGTGACCCGCCGCCAATTGACCCGGAGATATCTAGCATGAACATCCATGAATATCAGGGCAAGGCGCTGCTGAAGGGCTTTGGCGCACCGGTGGCCGAAGGCGTGCCGGTGTTCGAGGCAAACGAGGCGGAAGCCGCCGCCAAGGCGCTGCCCGGCCCGCTGTATGTGGTGAAGAGCCAGATCCATGCCGGCGGCCGCGGCAAGGGCAAGTTCAAGGAGCTCGGACCCGACGCCAAGGGCGGCGTCAGGCTGGCGAAGTCGGTGGCCGAAGTGGTCGCCAACGCCAAGGAAATGCTTGGCCACACTCTGGTCACCAAGCAGACCGGCCCGGCGGGCAAGCAGGTCAACCGCCTCTATATCGAGGACGGCGCCGACATCGAGCGCGAGCTCTATCTGTCGCTGCTGGTCGACCGCTCGGTCGGCCGCATCGCCTTCGTCGTTTCGACCGAGGGCGGCATGGACATCGAGGCGGTCGCCCACGACACGCCGGAAAAGATCATCACCCTCGCCATCGACCCGGAAAAGGGTGTGACGGCGGCTGATTTGAAAGAACTCAACGGCGCGCTGCAGCTCGACGGCGACGCCGCCAAGGACGGCGAGACGCTGTTCCCGATCCTCTACAATGCCTTTCTGGAGAAGGACATGAGCCTGCTCGAGGTCAACCCGCTGATCGTCATGAAGAACGGCCGGCTGCGCGTGCTCGACGCAAAAGTGTCGTTCGACAACAACGCGCTGTTTCGCCATCCCGACGTGATGGAGCTGCGCGACATCACCGAAGAGGACGAGAAGGAGATCGAGGCGTCGAAACACGACCTCGCCTATGTCGCGCTCGACGGCAATATCGGCTGCATGGTCAACGGCGCCGGCCTCGCCATGGCGACGATGGACATCATCAAGCTCTATGGCGCCGAACCCGCCAACTTCCTCGATGTCGGCGGCGGTGCGTCGAAGGAGAAGGTGACGGCGGCGTTCAAGATCATCACCAAGGATCCGGCGGTCAAGGGCATCCTGATCAACATTTTTGGCGGCATCATGAAGTGCGACATCATCGCCGAGGGCGTGATCGCAGCAGTCAAGGAAGTCGGGCTGCAAGTGCCGCTGGTGGTGCGGCTGGAAGGCACCAATGCCGAACTCGGCAAGAAGATCATCAACGACAGCGGGCTCAACGTCGTCTCGGCCGACGACCTCGACGATGCCGCGAAGAAAATCGTGGCGGCAGTGAAGGGCTGAAGGGCAGTCGATGATCTCGACCCGACTTCTGTGTGCAATTGGACTCGGCTGCTTCGCCCTGCCGGCGCACGCGGAAGAGATTTCGGATGCAATGGTGCTCTATAAGAATATCTGCATCGCATCAAACGGCGATTTGAATAAAGCGGAGCAATTGACGATCGAGAATGGATTTTCGATCGATTCTGACGACCGTGGCAGAAAGACTTTCGATCGACCGATTACTGGAACTCTCTCGGCGCCGTTTGTCATACTCAATCCGGCAGGATCAAATGGGAATAAGTCTTTGCTCGACATCTGTGAGATCTTCGGAACTACGATTCGAATGGCAGAGTTTGATGACTACGCTCGCTCGCGGGGTTTGATCGAGGTGCCGAAGGAGGGGGTTCTTGGCGATCTAGCGGACCAAAACTACGTCCGGATTTACGCAAACAAGGAGTGCCAGGCTGCTGGGGACGGCAGCGCCGCATGCCTCGTTATCTGGACCATCGGCGACAATCCGGTAGACGAAAAGTTCAGTGGAGTTTTTCGTTTTGGAACTCCTCGGCCTCAAGTGGGGAATTCTCTATGACCCCTCCATCCACAAGCGTGAAGGGCTGATCTGGTGCCTCCGCACAAGATAAATCTGGTCGAGGCGGCGGATCAGAAGATCAAGAAGGTCTTCGATCCGCATATCGCCGGCGACGTCAACGACGCCCAGGTCAAGATCGCCAAGTTCGGCGATGTCTTCGACTGGCACGCGCATGACAATGAGGACGAAGCGTTCCTGGTGCTGCGCGGCCGCATCGCTATCGATTTCCGCGACGGCACGGTGGAACTTGGCAGCGGCGAATTCATCGTCGTGCCGCGGTCCGTCGAGCACCGGCCGCGCTCGCTGAGCGAGGAGCCGGTGGTGCTGATGTTCGAACCGGCGACGACGCTCAACACCGGCAACGCCAAGAGCGACCTCACCGTCGCCGACCTGAAACGGCTGTGACCTGACGATGACCGCGCAGCCTTCCTCCATCAACGGTTTGTAAAAAGGACCACCATGTCCATTCTCGTCGACAAGAATACCAAGGTCCTCGTGCAGGGCCTGACCGGCAAGACCGGCACGTTCCATACGGAGCAGGCGCTGGCCTATTACGGGACAAAAATGGTCGGCGGCATCCACCCCAAGAAGGGTGGCGAGACGTGGACTGGTGCCAAGGGCGAGAGCCTGCCGATCTTTTCCACGGTTGCCGAAGGCAAGGCAACGACCGGTGCCAATGCTTCCGTTGTCTATGTGCCGCCGGCCGGCGCCGCGGAGGCGATCCTGGAAGCGATCGAAGCCGAGATCCCGCTGATCATCTGCATCACCGAAGGCATCCCGGTGATCGACATGATCAAGGTCAAGGCGCGGCTCGACCGCTCGACATCGCGGCTCATCGGCCCCAACTGCCCCGGCGTCCTGACCCCCAACGAATGCAAGATCGGCATCATGCCTGGCAACATCTTCCGCAAGGGCTCGGTCGGCGTTGTTTCCCGCTCGGGAACGCTTACCTATGAGGCTGTGTTCCAGACCACCAATGTCGGCCTCGGCCAGACCACCGCCGTCGGCATCGGTGGCGACCCCGTCAAAGGCACGGAGTTCATCGACGTGCTGGAGATGTTCCTCGCCGACGACGAGACCCAATCGATCATCATGATCGGCGAGATCGGCGGCTCGGCCGAGGAAGACGCCGCGCAGTTCCTCAAGGACGAAGCCAAGCGTGGCCGCAAGAAGCCGATGGCCGGTTTCATCGCCGGGCGCACGGCCCCGGCCGGCCGCACCATGGGTCATGCGGGAGCGGTCATTTCCGGTGGCAAGGGCGGCGCGGAAGACAAGATCGCGGCGATGGAATCGGCCGGGATCAAGGTATCGCCGTCGCCAGCACGGCTGGGCACGACGCTGGTCGAAGCGATCAAAGGTTAAGGGAGTAGGGCAGTATGGGAGTAGGGGAATAGGAAGAACGGGACGAGTGGCGACAATTGCCACTTTCCCTACTGCCCTACTACCCTATTCCCTTACTCCCCTTCGGAAAAGGAGACGGAGCCAGGCTCCGCGGAAAAAAATGGCAAGACACGATCAGGCCAACGACCAATTTTCGCTTACCTCTTTCCTCTATGGCGGCAATGCCGATTATATCGACGCGCTCTACGCCGCCTATGAGGACGATCCCTCTTCGGTCGACCCCGAATGGCAGGATTTCTTCGCGGCGCTGAAGGACGACGCCGGCGATGTCCGCAAGAATGCCAAGGGCGCCTCATGGGCCAAGCCCTCGTGGCCGCTGCAGGCCAATGGCGAATTGGTGTCGGCGCTCGACGGTGATTGGGGCATCGTCGAGAAGCACATCGAGAAGAAGGTCCAGCACAAGGCGGTGATGAACGGGGTCACCCTTTCCGACGCCGACGTGCATCAGGCGACGCGCGATTCCGTGCGCGCCATCATGATGATCCGCGCCTACCGCATGCGTGGCCACCTGCACGCCAATCTCGATCCGCTCGGCATCGCCAAGCCGCTCGAGGATTACAACGAGCTGTCGCCGGAAAATTACGGCTTCACCGCCGCCGATTACGATCGCCCGATCTTTCTCGACAATGTGCTCGGGCTCGAATTCGGCACCATCCGTCAGATGCTCGACATATTGACCCGCACCTATTGCTCGACGCTCGGCGTCGAGTTCATGCATATTTCCGATCCCGAGGAGAAGGCCTGGATCCAGGCGCGCATCGAGGGCACCGACAAGGAGATCTCCTTCACCGCCACCGGCAAGAAGGCGATCCTGCAGAAGCTGGTCGAGGCCGAGGGCTTCGAGCAGTTCATCGACGTCAAGTACAAGGGCACCAAACGCTTCGGCCTCGACGGCGCAGAGGCGTTGATCCCGGCGCTGGAGCAGATCGTCAAGCGCGGCGGCCAGCTCGGCATGAAGGAGATCGTGCTCGGCATGGCGCATCGCGGCCGGCTGAACGTGCTCTCCCAGGTGATGGCCAAGCCGCACCGCGCCATCTTCCACGAGTTCAAGGGTGGCTCTGCCGCGCCCGACGAGGTCGAGGGTTCGGGCGACGTGAAGTACCATCTCGGTGCTTCGTCGGACCGCGAGTTCGACGGCAACAAGGTGCACCTGTCGCTGACCGCCAATCCCTCGCATCTGGAAATCGTCGATCCGGTGGTAATGGGCAAGGCGCGGGCTAAGCAGGACTCGCTGTTCGGCCGCAGCCGCGAGGAGATCGTGCCACTGGAAGAGCGCGCCAAAGTGCTGCCTCTGCTCCTGCATGGCGACGCCGCCTTTGCCGGCCAGGGCGTGATTGCCGAGATCCTCGGCCTGTCAGGCCTGCGCGGCCACCGCGTCGCCGGCACGCTGCATTTCATCATCAACAACCAGATAGGCTTCACCACCAATCCGCGCTTCTCGCGCTCGTCGCCTTATCCGTCGGATGTGGCCAAGATGATCGAGGCGCCGATCTTCCACGTCAATGGCGACGATCCGGAAGCCGTGGTCCATGCCACCAAGGTGGCGATCGAATTCCGCATGAAGTTCCACAAGCCTGTCGTGGTCGACATGTTCTGCTATCGCCGCTTCGGCCACAACGAAGGCGACGAGCCGGCCTTCACCCAGCCGATCATGTATAGCAGCATCCGCAGCCACAAGACGACGGTGCAGATCTATGCCGACCGGCTGATCGCCGAAGGCCACCTCACCCAGGCCGAATTCGACAAGCTCAAGGCCGACTGGCGGGCACATCTCGAGCAGGAATTCGAGGTCGGCCAGCATTACAAGCCCAACAAGGCCGACTGGCTGGATGGCGCCTGGTCGGGCCTGCGCACAGCCGACAACCAGGACGAACAGCGGCGCGGCAAGACCGCCGTCCCGGTCAAGACGCTGAAGGAGATCGGCAAGAAGCTGACGGAGGTGCCGAAGGACTTTGCGGCCCACAAGACGATCATGCGGTTTCTCGAGAACCGCCGCCAGGCGATCGAGGCGGGCGAGGGAATCGACTGGTCGACGGCCGAGGCTCTGGCCTTCGGCGCCATCCTGCTCGACGGCAATCCGGTCCGGCTGTCAGGACAGGATTCGGAGCGCGGCACGTTCTCGCAACGCCACTCCGTGCTCTACGACCAACGCGACGAGACGCGCTACATTCCGCTCAACAATCTGTCGGCGGCGCAAGCCGGCTTCGAGGTCATCAACTCGATGCTGTCGGAAGAGGCCGTGCTCGGCTTCGAATATGGCTACAGCCTGGCCGAGCCGAAGGCGCTGACGCTTTGGGAAGCACAGTTCGGCGATTTCGCCAACGGCGCCCAGGTGGTGTTCGACCAGTTCATCTCGTCGGGCGAGCGCAAGTGGCTCAGAATGTCGGGCCTCGTCTGCCTGCTGCCGCATGGCTATGAAGGCCAGGGGCCGGAACATTCGTCGGCTAGGCTCGAGCGATTCCTGCAGCTTTGCGCCGAAGACAACATGCAAGTGGCCTACTGCACGACGCCGGCCAACTACTTCCACATCCTGCGCCGGCAGTTGAAGCGGGATTTCCGCAAGCCGCTGATCCTGATGACGCCGAAGTCGCTGCTGCGCCACAAGCGGGCGGTGTCGACGCTGCCGGAGATGTCGGGCGAAAGCGCGTTCCACCGGCTGTTGTGGGATGATGCCCAGCAGCTCCCCGGCCAGGCGATCAAGCTCACCAAGGATTCGAAGATCCGTCGTGTCGTGCTCTGCTCGGGCAAGGTCTACTACGACCTCTACGAGGAGCGCGAGAAGCGCGGCATCAACGACATCTACCTGCTGCGCGTCGAACAGCTCTATCCGTTCCCGGCCAAGGCGCTGATCACCGAGCTGTCACGCTTCCGCAACGCGGAGATGGTGTGGTGCCAGGAGGAGCCCAAGAACATGGGCGCCTGGTCGTTCATCGATCCGTATCTGGAATGGGTGCTGGCGCATATCGACGCCAAGCATCAGCGGGTGCGCTATACCGGCCGGCCCGCCGCCGCGTCGCCGGCGACCGGATTGATGTCGAAGCATCTCGCCCAGCTTGCCGCCTTGCTCGAAGATGCGCTCGGTGAATAGAACAGAGCTCGGCGAACAGAACAGAACCGACAGAAAACGGACAGGCACAATGGCTACCGAAATCCGCGTCCCCACTCTTGGCGAATCCGTCACCGAGGCGACCATCGGCAAATGGTTCAAGAAGGTAGGCGACGCGATCGCCACCGACGAACCGCTGGTCGAACTCGAGACCGACAAGGTAACGGTGGAAGTGCCGGCCGCGTCCGCGGGAACGCTTAGCGAGATCGCGGTCAAGGAGGGCGAGACGGTCGAGGTCGGCGCTTTGCTCGGCATGATTTCGGCGGGCGACGGGGCAAAAGCGGCAGCACCCGCGAAGGCGTCAACTCCCGAACCAAAGCAGGACGCGATATCGCAGGCCTCGGCGCCGACCGCCGCATCCACTGTCAAGCAAGCCGCGGCCGAGACCGCCAAGATCGCCGGCGATGCCGGGCCGATCGAGGCGCGCACGATGCCGCCGGCGCCGGCGGCGGCGAAGCTGCTGGCCGAGAGCAATCTCGCGGTCGACCAGGTCTCGGGTTCCGGCAAGCGCGGCCAGGTGCTGAAGGGCGACGTGCTCGATGCGATCGCCAGGGGCGCGCCGTCGCAACCAGCCGAGACGCCGAAGGCCCCTGCACCGGTCGCCACCCGTGCGCCGTCCTCGGCCGATGACGCGTCGCGCGAAGAGCGCGTGCGCATGACCAAGCTGCGGCAGACCATCGCGCGCCGCCTCAAGGAAGCGCAGTCGACCGCCGCCATGCTGACCACCTTCAACGAGGTGGACATGAGCGCGGTTATGGCGCTCAGGACCAAATACAAGGATGTGTTCGAGAAGAAGCACGGCGTGAAGCTGGGCTTCATGGGCTTCTTCACCAAAGCCGTCACCCATGCGCTGAAGGAAATCCCCTCGGTCAATGCCGAGATCGACGGCACCGACATCATCTTCAAGAACTACGCCCATATCGGCGTCGCCGTCGGCACCGAAAAAGGCCTCGTCGTGCCGGTGGTGCGCGACGCCGACCAGATGTCGATCGCCGAGATCGAGAAGGATATCGGCAGGCTGGGCATCGCCGCGCGTGACGGCAAGCTTTCCGTGGCGGATATGCAAGGAGGCACGTTTACGATTTCTAACGGCGGCGTTTACGGGTCGCTGATGTCGACGCCGATCCTCAACGCGCCGCAGTCGGGCATTCTGGGCATGCACAAGATCCAGGAGCGGCCGGTGGTGGTCGGCGGCCAGATCGTGATCCGGCCGATGATGTATCTGGCCCTCTCCTACGATCACCGCATCGTCGACGGCAAGGAAGCGGTGACCTTCCTGGTCCGGGTCAAGGAAAGCCTGGAGGATCCGGAACGGCTGGTGCTCGACCTCTAGGGGCCGGTCGAGTTGAGCCGGAGAATGGATCTGCGCCACCGAATGATGACCAGTTCCGCGCATTTCCGGTCCAGGGTGTTTTTCGCAGCTGTGCTCGCGGCTGGCGTTGCGCAGACGGGATCGGCAGCCTTTGCCGCCTGCCCGCTCGAGCTCGCCGTCTATGGCGATGCCGAAGGTGCGGCCGAGATCGATTTCAGGCCGACCGGCGGGTCGGCTGTGGTCACCAACACGTTCAAGATGGTGCTCGATAACGATGTCGTGCTCGACGGGATCGTCATGTGGACGGAAGGCGTGGCGCGGCCGCATGGTTCGCTGATGTACAAATGCCCGACAGGCGACGTCACCGGCGACGAGCTCGCCGCCTGCACGCTGTGGGAGGGGGTCGTCTACAGTGCTGACGACAAGGGCAACGTCGCTCTGCTGCCGGCCGAAGGCGTCGACGCGCCGAAGACCCTGATCTTTCCCGACCTCGGACCGTCGCTGCAGAGGTCGACCGCCTATGGCGTCAACGGGTTTTCAAAGGTGCCGTGGGATGTTTTTTCGTTGAAGGGCTGTCAGGAATGAGCGCGGCCAAAAAAGTGCTGCTGGTGACCGGCGGCAGCCGCGGCATCGGCGCTGCCACATCCAGGCTTGCCGCCAAGGCCGGGTACCGCGTCGCGATCAACTATGCCTCGAACGAGGCCGCCGCCGCCGCACTAGTCGAGGCGATCGAGCAGGATGGCGGCGAAGCGCTGGCCATCAAGGGCGACGTCGGCAGCGAGGCCGATATTCGGGCGATGTTCGAGAGGATCGATCATGCCTTCGGGCCGCTCGACGCGCTCGTCAACAATGCTGGCGTGGTCGACCAGAGGGCGCGTGTCGACGAAATGAGCGGAGCAAGGCTGGAGCGCATGATGCGCATCAACGTCATTGGCTCCATGCTCTGTGCCTGCGAAGCGGTGAAGCGCATGTCGACCAGCCATGGCGGCAAGGGCGGCGCCATCGTGAATGTCTCCTCGATTGCAGCGAGAATTGGCGGGCCGGGCGAATATGTCGACTACGCTGCCTCGAAGGGCGCGATCGATTCCTTCACGATCGGCCTGGCGCGCGAGGTGGCCGGCGAAGGCATTCGCGTCAACGCGGTCAGTCCAGGGATTGTTGATACCGAAATTCATGCCTCCGGCGGACAGCCGGATCGCGTCGAGAGGATGCGTCACGGCGTGCCGATGCAAAGGGCGGGGACCACCGAAGAGGTCGCCGCGGCAATTCTCTGGCTCCTGTCGGACGGGGCGTCCTATACGACAGGCGCGAATTTGGAAGTGGGCGGCGGCCGCTAATCCCAGCCAAGGCTGAGTGCAGACCAGAAGGACAAATCATGGCTTATGACGTCGTTATCATCGGATCGGGACCAGGCGGCTATGTCTGCGCCATCAAGGCGGCACAGCTCGGCCTGAAGACGGCGGTGGTCGAGAAGGACGCGACCTTCGGCGGCACCTGCCTCAATATCGGCTGCATCCCGTCCAAGGCGCTCCTGCATGCGTCCGAGATATTCGCCGAGGCCGGTCATTCCTTCGACACGCTGGGCGTCGAAATCGGCGCGCCGAAGCTCAATCTGGAGAAGATGATGGCGCACAAGGACGCGACGGTGGCGTCCAACGTCAACGGCGTCGCCTTCCTGTTCAAGAAGAACAAGATCGACAGCTTTCGCGGCACCGGCAAGGTCATGTCCGCCGGAAAAGTGTCGGTGACCGGCGAGGGCGGCAAGGTCGAGGAGATCGAGACCAGGAACATCGTCATCGCCACCGGCTCCGACGTCACCGGCATCCCGGGGGTCAAGGTCGACTTTGACGAGAAAGTGATCATGTCTTCGACCGGCGCGCTGTCGCTGGACAAGGTGCCGGGCCACATGGTGGTGGTCGGCGGCGGCGTCATCGGGCTGGAACTCGGCTCGGTATGGGCGCGGCTCGGCGCCAAGGTGACCGTCGTTGAGTTCCTCGACACCATTCTCGGCGGCATGGACGGCGAGGTCGCCAAACAGTTCCAGCGCATGCTGTCCAAGCAAGGCATCGAATTCAGGCTCGGCGCCAAGGTGACCGGTGTCGCCAAGGCCAAGAAGGGCGCCATCGTCACCTTCGAGCCGGTCAAGGGCGGTGCGGCCGAGACGATCGAGGCGAATGCGGTGCTCATCGCGACCGGACGCCGGGCCTATTCGGACAGTCTCGGGCTGAAGGAGGCCGGGGTCGAGGTCGATGAGCGTGGCCGGGTCAAGACCGACGGCCATCTCAAGACCAATGTCCCCGGCATCTACGCCCTCGGCGACGTCATCGCCGGGCCGATGCTTGCCCACAAGGCCGAGGACGAGGGGGTGGCGGTAGCCGAGATCATCGCCGGCCAGGCCGGCCATGTGAATTACGGGGTGATCCCGAACGTCGTCTACACCAGTCCGGAAATCGCCTCGGTCGGCAAGACGGAGGAAGAGCTGAAGGCGGCCAGCATCGACTACAAGGCCGGCAAGTTTCCGTTCAGCGCCAATGGCCGGGCGCGCGCCATGCTGCACACCGACGGCTTCGTGAAGATCCTGGCGGACAAGCAGAGCGACCGCGTGCTCGGCGTCCACATCGTCGGTTTCGGCGCCGGCGAAATGATCCACGAGGCGGCGGTGCTGATGGAGTTCGGCGGCTCGTCGGAAGATCTTGCCCGCACCTGCCACGCCCATCCGACGATGTCGGAAGCGGTGAAGGAAGCGGCACTGGCGACCTTCTTCAAGCCGATCCACATGTAGGCCTTCCCAAGCTACTCCGGCAGCCATCTGACGGCTCAAAGCAAAACGGCCCGCTTTTCAGCGGGCCGTTTGTATTTGGAGTCAGCAGCCGATCACTGCGGGGCTGGTGCGGGCGCCGGGGCAGGCGCTGGCTCTGCAGGCGCCGGAGCAGGTGCTGGGGCAGGCGCCGGAGCGGGTTCTGCAGGTGCCGGGGCAGGTGCTGGCTCTGCAGGTGCCGGGGCTGGCGCAGGCTCTGCCGGAGCAGGCGTCGGTTCCGCGGGCGCTGGCGCCGGGGCCGGCGTGGTTGCGGCCGGCGGCTCACCAGGTGCTGGCGCCTCACCGCTTCTTCCAAAAACATAGTAAGCAACAATGGCCAGAATAACGACAACCAGGGCAATCAGCCAGCCGGTGCTGCCGCCACCCGACTTGGGAGGGGGTGTCGGAGTGGTGTACGGGTCGTTTGGATTCGCCATAAAAGTGTCCTCCGTGGGATGAAAAGTATCAATCAACACACATCAACGCGCAATCGTCGAACAGGTTTCACGCTAGGGATCGAAAACGCCAAAAACAGGGCAATCTTCGCCGGGAATCGTTTGTCCGCATGCACTTTACTCGCAAAATTCGCAGCGATCGAGCCAAAACAAACCTTTCGACCTTCCTGTACTGAGACAAGCCTTCCGTGATTCGGGAAAGGCATCGCCCCGAATCACGTCTTGCCGGGTCTGCAACTCGACCGTGCAACTCAGTCGACGGCAGTGACGGTGTAGCCGGCCTTGCGGAAATCTTCGACCAGACCTTCCGCGCCCGGAAGGTGCAAGGCGCCGACCGCCATGAAGGCGTTGCCCTTGGCGAGGATCGGCCCGGCATGATCGATCATCACCTTGTTGCGGCGGGTGATCATGGTTTCCTCGAAGGCGGCATAGCCCGCCGAATCGTCTTCGCCGCCGGGAAGGACGGCACGAAACAGCGGCCAGAGCATGCCGATGTCGCCGCGCTGGTAAAGCACGATCATGGTTTCGTTGACGTCGTTCACCCTGTTGCCGAGCTTCAATGTGTCGACGAGGCCCTTCATGTGAAAAGCGAGCGGCAGCGAGGCCATGGCGCGAAGCTGGTCGGCGACGGTCTCCAACCCATCGACGGCCTTGCCTGAGGCTTTGGCGTCCTGCGCGAGCTTGATGTCGAGCACCGGCGCGCCGCCGGCCTGGCGGGCCAGTTCACAGGCCGGGAGCGCGACCATGGTCGACAGCATCCACGGTTTCATCTTGGCGACGCTCGCCGGCGGGATGCCGCGCGCGTCGAGCGCCTTGTTCACCGCCGCCGCATCGTCCGGCGACAGCAGCGAGGACAGCGTGGTGCTGTCGGTGAACATCATCAGCTCCGGCTCTTTCAGGAACGCCGCCATCATATTCTGCTGATCAAGCACCTCCGTGGTCTCGATGACGACAGTGTCGGCGGCGTCAAACGCCTTTTGCGCGGCGGGCGGCAGCGTGGTCACGCGCGGGTCGGTCATGTGCATGGTGCCGAACAGGAAGGACGGCCTTTCGCCCGCCTTTTCCAGTTTCCACAACAAGCCCTTGCCGTTCAGTGTTGCGGCCGCTTCCGTCTCGATCTTGCGGTAGGTGGCGGGGTCGTCCTTCTGCAAGGCCGACAGCATGTCGGCGCCGGCGCAGACCGGGGTTTCGGCGCGCGCCTTGCCGGCGGCAAGCAGCGCGATGATGAGGAAAGAGAGAAAAAACAGGACGTTGAGCGCCACGAGCAGCTTCAACGACGCAAGGGCCGTGCGGTCGGCGATGATAATGACGCGTTTCATGGCCGCTTTTTAGAGACAAAGAACGGCGAAACGGTTAACTGGCGCAGCAAAATTGTCTCGGACATCGTTCCACGGCTGATATCCTGGCTGCAACTTTGCGAAATCATGCGTCGGTTACGCCCGCGGATGGGCCGCTTCGTAGACTTCGAGCAGCCTCGCGGTGTCGACGCCGGTGTAGATCTGCGTCGTCGACAGGCTGGCGTGGCCCAACAATTCCTGGATGGTGCGCAGGTCGCCGCCGCGTCCAAGCAGATGCGTGGCGAAGGAATGGCGCAAGGCGTGCGGCGTGGCGGTGTCGGGCAGATTGAGCGCCGAGCGCAGCTTGGCCATGTCGCGCTGGACGATGGCCGGGTTGAGCGGGCCGCCGCGGGCGCCGCGAAACAGCAGGCCCTTCGGATCGAGATGATAGGGGCAGAGCCGGCGATATTCGGCGATCGCCCGCAGCGCCACCGGCAGCACCGGCACAAGCCGCGTCTTGCCGCCCTTGCCGGTGACGCGCAGCACCTTATCGCCGGCGGCCGACAGATCGGCGCCAGGCAGACCGAGCGCCTCGGAAATGCGCAGACCCGAGCCGTAAAGCAACGTCAGCACGGCCGCGTTGCGGGCAGCGATCCACGGTTCCTCGGCCAGCTGGCCTTCCACCGAAACGACGTGTTTCGCATCGCTTGCCGTCAGCGGCTTGGGCAGCGACTTCGGCTGCCGTGGCGCGCGCAGTGCCGCAGCACCCGCCGCATTGACAAGGCCGCGCCGCTCCAGAAAACGCAGCAGCGAGCGGATGCCGGCGAGCCCGCGTCCGAGCGTGCGGGCGCCGGCGCCTCCGGCGCGGCGGGCGGCGAGAAAGCCGCGCAGATCGGCCGGGCGCAGATCGGCGATATCCGAAATGCCGGGCGAACCGCCGCAATGGCCTGTCAGAAAGTGCAGGAACTGGCGCGTGTCTCGCTCATAGGCTTCCACGGTTTCCGGCGACAGCCGGCGTTCGCGCGCCAGCATCTTCAGCCAGCTTTCGCGGGCCGCCAGAAGGTCTGGCTTGGCCGGGATGAGGAATTCCTGCATTGCGCTCTTCCGATATGCCGTTCTTCCATTCTGGGCCATCTTCCGGCAGCCGGGTTAGGAAGCGGTGAAGAGCTGCGTCATTGAAATGACAAGAGCGTGGAGCTAGAGCAAGGCAAAGGATTGTTCCACCGATGACCAAACCGCAAAACCCCGTCCAGATGGCCGTGATCGGCGCCGCTCACGGCATCAAGGGCGAATTGCGCGTGAAAACCTTCACCGGCGATCCGCTGGCGCTGGCCGACTACGGGCCGCTCTATGCCAGGGACGGCCGCGCCTTCCAGATCGTCGACATCAGGCCGGCCAACACCGTCGTCGTGGTGCGCTTCAAGGGCATCAGCGACCGCAACGCCGCCGAGGCGCTTGCCGGCACGGAACTGTTCGTCGATCGCTCGATGTTGCCGGACGACGGCGAAGAGGACGAATTCTATCATGCCGATCTCGTCGGGCTGGCAGTCCGGGACGATACCGGTGCTGACATCGGCAAGGTCGTTGCCGTGCATAATTTCGGCGGCGGCGACATTCTCGACGTGACGCTTGGCGAGCGCAAAGGCGTGCTGATTCCGTTCACGCAGGCTGCCGTGCCTGACGTGTCAATCAAAGAGGGCTTCGTCCGCATCGATCCGGCGGCGGCGGGCTTGATCGATGACGAAGACGGCGATGCTCCCGGCAACGATGGTTTCGACCCGAAGGGCAGGCCGCGCGGGCCGAAGGACGCCGGGGGCAACCGGTGAGTTTTTCCGCCTCGGTGCTGACGCTCTATCCCGAAATGTTTCCCGGCGTGCTCGGCCTGTCGCTGGCCGGCCGGGCGCTGGAGGCCGGCACGTGGTCGCTGGAAGCAATCCAGATCCGCGATTTCGCCAGAGATCGCCATCGCACCGTCGACGACACGCCGGCCGGCGGCGGCGCCGGCATGGTGATGCGCGCCGATGTTCTGGCCAGCGCCATCGACCACGCCTCGCCGGTGGGAGATCCGCGCCCGCGTCTGCTGATGAGCCCGCGCGGCAAGCCGCTGACGCAGGCCCGCGTGCGCGAACTGGCCGCCGGGCCTGGCGCGGTGATCGTCTGCGGCCGCTTCGAGGGCGTCGACCAGCGGGTTATCGAGGCGCGGGGACTGGAGGAGGTCTCGGTCGGTGACTTCATCCTGTCCGGTGGCGAGCCGGCGGCGCTGGTGCTGCTCGACGCCGTGGTGCGGCTGTTGCCCGGCGTGATGGGCAACGCGGTGTCGGGCGATGAAGAGAGTTTTGAAAACGGCCTGCTCGAACATCCGCACTACACGCGGCCGCAGGAATTCGAGGGCCGGCAAATCCCCGAGGTTCTCACCTCGGGCAATCACAGGAAGATCGCCGCTTGGCGGCGCGCCGAGTCGGAAAAATTGACGAAGGAGCGGCGGCCGGACCTGTTAGCTGCTCACCCCCTGGTGAAATAGTAAAAGGCCAGGAACACGCCGACCCCGACGACGAAGCCGCGCACGGCAATTTGCGGCACGCGCTTGGCGATCCAGACGCCGGCATAGCCGCCCAGCGCGCCGCCCGGTATCATGACGATCGCCTGCGGCCAGGCGATGACGTCGCCGGAGACGAAGACCAGGATGGCTACTGCCGCAATGACCACGGCCAACATGTTCTTCAGCGCGTTCAGGCGGTGATAGTCGCCAGCCTGGGTGAGGCCGAGCGTCGCCAGCATCATGACGCCCATGCCGGCGCCGAAGAAGCCGCCATAGACGGCGGTGGCGAATTGCGCCAGGGAACCGACCAGCGAACCCACCACGGGCTCATGTCCCGGCATGGGCGCCGGCTTCAGCCACGGCCCGGCGGCGAACAGCGCGGTCGCCGCCAGCAGCAGCCAAGGCACCAGGACGCGGAACGACGGATTGTCGAGCGCCAGAAGGATGAGTGCACCGGTCAGTGCACCGAAAGCCGAGATAAGGCCGAGCAGCAATGCCGTGCGCCAGAAATGCTTGATGTCGGACCAGTAGGCGAGCGTCGAGGTGATGTAGCCGGGAAACTGTGTCAGCGACGAGGTGGCGTTGGCGACGATCGGCGGCAAGCCGACCAGCGACATGGCGCCGAAGGTTATGAACGTCCCGCCGCCGGCTATGGCGTTGACGGCGCCTGAGAGAAAGCCCGCGAAAAAGAGCAGGGCCGCATCGAGAACTGGCATGGAGGGATATTGCCGCCGGAGGAAAGTCACGTTTTACCCGGCTTAAAAAGCTTGGGCCTTCGACGCAACCCCTGCGCTGAAAGATTGCAATGTCGGCCAACTACCAAAAAAGACACGGCGAAGGCGTGACAAAGCGTCGAAATAGCTGTATGTGCGCGCCGAACCGGAAGAACAATCTGCCGGACCCGTCAACAATGACGGTGTAGTCGCCCCTGCCCGATGTTCTCGAACCCAGACGGTCTCGAACAAAGGGCATAGCCGAGCGGTCAATGCAACTGCAAGGCGAGCGCCGGACGCTCTGACTGTCGGAAGAACAAGAAGTGGATTTGTAGAGATGGATATCCTCCGTCAGCTCGAGGCCGAACAGGCCGCCAAGATCGAAGCCAAGCGCAAGCTTCCCGAATTCCAGCCCGGCGACACCGTGCGCGTCCAGGTCCGCGTGACCGAAGGCACCCGCACCCGCGTCCAGGCTTATGAGGGCGTCGTCATCGCCCGCGCCGGCGCCGGCTTCCAGGAGAATTTCACCGTTCGCAAGATTTCCTACGGCGAAGGCGTGGAGCGCGTGTTCCCGGTCTTTTCGCCGATGGTCGAAGGCGTCGAGATCGTGCGCCGCGGCAAGGTGCGCCGCGCCAAGCTTTACTACCTGCGCGATCGTCGCGGCAAGTCGGCCCGCATTTCGGAAAACACCGGCGTGCGCGCCCGCAAGCTGAACGATGAGGAGCGCGATGCGCTGAACGCCGAGAAGGCCCGCATCGAGGCCGAGAAGGTGGCCGCCGCCCAGGCGCTGGCCGCCGAGAAGGCGGCGCAGGACGCCGCCGAGAAGAAGGCCGCCGACGAGGCCGCCAAGGCCGAGGAAGCCGCTCCCGCCGAATAGGGCGTCTTCAACAACCATATTTCGGAAAGGCGGCTTCGGCCGCCTTTTTTGTTCCCGAGAAGAAGACCTCACGGGCTTCGATTTGCCGAACCGTATTGACCCGCGCTAGGCACGGATCGTTCCCGCAAATCGCTCGGTGGAAGCATGGGAATTCATTTTCGCGCAAAGCGGCGCATCAAGCCGGCTTGCAAGGCGCTTGCGGAAAGCTAAAGTCGGCGCCGGATTTTCCTGCAAGCCTCGACCATGTCGAGGCGGTTCAAGTTTTCGGGGTGTACCATGACCAAATCGAAACTGCTGTTGGCCGGCCTGTTGGCTCTGATACTTGCGCCCGTCGGCGCCCTGGCGCAGTCGCATCCCGATCTCGGCGGCAAGAAAGTGGTGGTGGTGACGGAGAACGCCTATCCGCCATTGCAGTTCATCGACGCCAAGACCGGCAAGCAGATCGGCTGGGAATATGACGCGATGAACGAGATCGCCAAGCGGCTCAATTTCCAGGTCGAGTACCAGAACACCTCTTGGGACGCGATGATCCAAGCGGTTTCCGACAACCAGTACAACATCGGCATGACCGGTATCACCATCAAGGACGACCGCAAGCAGAAGGTCGATTTCTCCGACCCCTACATGCGCTCGGAACAGTTCATGCTGGTGCGTGGCGATGAGAAGCGCTTCACCGACGCCAAGACATTTGGCGCCTTCAAGGATGGGCTGATCGGCGCGCAGGCCGGCACCACCCCCTTCTACACCGCCGTCTACAGCGTGCTCGACGGCAATGAGCAGAACCCGCGCATCAAACTGTTCGAGACGTTCGGTGCGACGGTGCAGGCGTTGAAGACCGGTGACGTCGACGTCGTGCTGACCGACGGCACTGCCGGCAAGGGCTATGTCGAGGCGTCCAATGGCGGGCTGAAGCTGATCGGCGGTCCGCTCGGCACCGAGGATTTCGGCTTTATTTTCCCGAAAGGCTCGGATCTGGTGAAACCGGTCAATGCAGCGATCGCCGCACTGAAGGCCGACGGCACGCTCGACGCGCTCAACAAGAAATGGTTCCTCGACTACAAGATGGGGCAGTGAGCCGGTTTGGCGCACTTGCTGCGTGAGGGCCGTGCGCTGAATATCGCACGGACGGAGTTTCTTCCCACCCCCCTCTGTCCTGCCGGACATCTCCCCCTCAAGGGGGGAGATCGGCTTTCGCATCGGCTTTCGCCAATTTTCAGCGTTGCAGAATGGGCGGCGACGTCAAGGCTGCCAATCTCCCCCCTAGAGGGGGAGATGGCCGGCAGGCCAGAGGGGGGCCACTTGGCTCGACGTTGTTTCGTCGGCGCGCCTTGATGGCAACCCCCGCATCCTCCGCCTCCAAAACCGACTTCCCGTGGTGGCTTGCCGTGGCGGCGGCGCTCGCCGTGGCCGCTGCCATCTTCATTGCGGCAAGCGACCTCTACGCCCAGGTTTTCGCGACCGTTGCCACGGGCATCGGCATCACCGTCTTCGTCACAATGGTCGCCTTCGCGCTGGCCTCGGCAATCGGGCTCGGCATTGCGCTGATGGGGCTGTCGGGGTCGCGCTGGCTGCGCCAGATTGCTCGCTTCTATGTCGAGATCATCCGCGGCGTGCCGATGCTGGTGCTGTTGTTCTGGATCGCCTTTGCCGGCGCGCCGGCCTTCGTCGCGGCGTGGAACGCGCTGACCGCGCCGTTGCAAAATGCGGGTCTCTTCGGAGAACTGCTGGTGCGCGACGTGTCGTTGCTGTGGCGCGCCATCATGGCGCTGACCATCGGCTACTCGGCCTTTATCTCGGAGGTCTTCCGCGCCGGCATCCAGGCGGTCGAGAAGGGCCAGATCGAGGCGGGGAAGGCGCTGGGGCTGACGCGCACGCAGCGTTTCCGGCTGATCGTCTTTCCGCAGGCGATCCGCACCATCCTGCCGCCACTCGGCAATGATTTCGTCGCCATGGTCAAGGATTCCTCGCTGGTCTCGGTGCTCGGCGTCGCCGACATTACCCAGATGGGCAAGATCTACGCCGCCGGCTCGTTCCGCTTCTTCGAGACCTATTCGATCGTCGCCTATATCTATCTTATCCTGACGGTCGGCCTGTCGCTGGCCTTGCGGGCGCTGGAGAAGCGGCTGCGCCGCCAGCATGAGCAATAACCGGCAGGCGAAGGCGGCGCTACGATTGCAGCCAATACGTTTTGGAGGGTCAGTTCCATGAACATCGACAAAGCCAATGCGGCCTTGGAGTCCGTCTATACGGCCGACACGCCGGAAGCGCTGGCGCAAGCATATGCCGCATGGGCTGCGACCTATGACAGCGAAACCGCCTCGCTCGGTTATCTCCTGCCGTTCCTGATCGCCGCCTGGGTGGCGCGCCATGTGCCATCAGGCGAGGGGCCGCTGCTCGACGCTGGCTGCGGCACCGGCCTGTCGGGACCATCGCTCAAAGCGCTCGGCTATCAGGACATCGCCGGGCTCGACCTGTCGGATGAAATGCTTGACATCGCCGGCAGCCGCCAAGCCTACAGCGAGCTGAAACAGGCGATGCTTGGCGGTCCGCTGCCTTGGCCGGACGGGTATTTCCGCGCCTTCTTCTCGACCGGCGTGTTCACCATCAGCCACGCGCCGGCGTCCGGCCTGCATGAATTGGTGCGGATCACCAAGAAGGGCGGCCATGCCATCTTCACCGTTCGCGACCAGGTGTTCGAGAGCGGCGGCTTTCGTGACGTCTTTGCCGAACTGGAGCAGGACAAAAAATGGCGGCCGGTCGAGGAAAGCCCGTGGTTCCGCTGCTATGCGATCGCCGAGCCCGAGGCGCTGGTGAAGACCTTCGTGTTCGAGGTGGTTTGAGAGGCGCCTTCTTCCTTCTCCCCTTGTGGGAGAATGTGGCCGAGCCCACGGGTCTTGCCTCCGGCAAGCCCGAGGACAGGCTCCGCTCGGTCGGATGAGGGGTGTTCCAGCTTGGCACCAATCGCGCTCCGGCCAGCACCCCTCTTCCGTCTCGGCGCTGCGCGCCGATCCACCTTCTCCCACAAGGGGAGAAGGCAGAGCCGCGCCAGGCAGCCGCGATTGCCGAAAAGCCAAAAGATTGATATGAGCCACGCCATGGAACAGCTTTCTGGCGATCCGGCTTACAAGGGCTTCGTGCTGCAGGACAGAAAACGCCTGCCGTCGCGATTCTCGGCGCGCGTTTGCGGCGCTCTGACCAGCCGACTTCGTTAGGCCGTGTTCGCCGGCTAGCCGGCGCTTGTCCTTTCCCATTTTTTATATCGACGGATTTACGCACATGAGCGCACCGCGCACCCTCTACGACAAGATATTCGACGACCACGTCGTCGACCGCCAGGACGACGGCACCTGCCTGCTCTACATCGACCGTCATCTCGTCCATGAAGTGACCAGCCCGCAAGCCTTCGAAGGCCTGCGCATGACCGGCAGAAAGGTCCGGCATCCGGAAAAGACGCTGGCCGTGGTTGACCACAATGTGTCGACCTCGCCGGAGCGCAAGTTCGGCATCAAGAACGAGGAAAGCCGCATCCAGGTCGAGGCGCTGGCCAAGAACGCCAAGGATTTTGGTGTCGAATATTATTCCGAAAAGGATATCCGCCAGGGCATCGTCCACATCATCGGTCCGGAGCAGGGCTTTACGCTGCCCGGCATGACCATCGTCTGCGGCGACAGCCACACCTCGACGCATGGCGCTTTCGGCGCATTGGCGCATGGCATCGGCACCTCGGAAGTCGAGCATGTGCTGGCCACGCAGACGCTGATCCAGCGCAAGGCCAAGAACATGCTGGTGCGCGTCGACGGCGTACTGCCGGAAGGCGTCACCGCCAAGGACATCATTTTGGCGATCATCGGCGAGATCGGCACTGCCGGCGGCACCGGCTATGTCATCGAATATGCCGGCGAAGCGATCCGCGCGCTGTCCATGGAAGGCCGCATGACCATCTGCAACATGTCGATCGAGGGCGGCGCCCGTGCCGGCCTGATCGCGCCTGACGAGACGACCTTCGCCTATGTCAAGGACAAGCCGCGGGCCCCCAAGGGCGAGGCGTGGGATGCCGCGCTCGCCTACTGGAAGACGCTGCAGTCCGACGAGGGCGCGCATTTCGACAAGGTGGTCGTGCTCGACGCGGCGAAATTGCCGCCGATCGTCTCCTGGGGCTCCTCGCCCGAGGACGTCGTTTCGGTCCAGGGCATCGTGCCAAACCCCGACGATATCGCCGATGAGAACAAGCGCACCTCCAAGCAGCGCGCGCTCGACTATATGGGGCTGACGCCGGGTACCAGGATCACCGATATCGCGCTCGACCGCGTCTTCATCGGCTCCTGCACCAACGGCCGCATCGAGGATCTGCGCGCCGTCGCCAAGGTGGTCGAGGGCAAGAAAGTCAGCCCGCATGTCGATGCGATGATCGTGCCGGGCTCCGGCCTGGTCAAGGAGCAGGCGGAGACCGAAGGTCTCGACAAGATCTTTGTCGCCGCCGGCTTCGACTGGCGCGAGCCGGGCTGCTCGATGTGCCTTGCCATGAACGACGACCGCCTGAAGCCGCATGAGCGCTGCGCCTCGACCTCGAACCGCAATTTCGAGGGCCGTCAGGGCTTCAAGGGCCGCACCCATCTGGTGTCGCCGGCGATGGCGGCGGCGGCGGCGATCGCCGGCCATTTCGTCGACATCCGTGAGTGGAAATAGTTCAGGGCTGCCACAGTCCGTATGTGAGTGCATGCCAGGCCCGAGCCGCAACGCGATTCGGGCCCTTTCTTTCAGCCGGGGCGCCTAACGAACTCGTGGAATTGCTCTCGGCGGCCGGGTTGATCCTTTGCCACCACGAGCGCCAGCTGGCGTTCGTCGAAAAGCTTGAACCATTCGTCCCATTCGACCAGTTCGTAGCCGCCGGCGTTGGCCGGGCGTTCGGCCTGGTCCTGGTCCTGATAGGCATGCTGGCCGAAAACCAGCCTCAGCATGGCTTGCGTGCCTGTTTCGGGCGAAACATCGACGATTGCCGGAAATCCGGCACGTGACGCGGCCCATGAGCGAATTGCCTCGTGATCGGTCAGCATGATCGTATCGGCCATGAAAGCGTCTCCATCGATTGCTGCTGGAAAACGCCGGCCGCGGTCTCAAGTTCCGTGTAGCAGCTTCATGGGTGACCTCGCGCATATTCGATCCCGCTTAACCGCTTGTTTGGGCTTCCGCTCTAAGGTCTTCCCTGACGCAAGCGTGGGGGCACGGTCCTTTGGACACCGGTCTGCTGGTAGGGTTGCTCAACCCGACGATCGCGCTTGCGCTCGGCGCGGTGTTTCTCGTGCTGTGGTTCTATCAGCGTCACCGCCCATATCTGGCCGTGCTGGCCGCCAGCTACTGGCTTTCGGCGACCGGTTTCCTGTTGCAGCATTTCACCCTGCCCATCGGCATGGCGCCAACCAAGCTGATCTCCAACCTCTGCTTCACCATCGCCGCCTGTGGTCTCGCCGGCGCGATCGTGACACGTTATGGACGGCGCGTGCCCTTTGCTGCGATCGGCGTTCTGGCGAGCGGCGGCCTGGCCGCTTTTTGCTGGTTCATGTTCATCCAGCCGGACCTCACCTGGCGAATCCTGGTGATGAATTTCGCTTTCGGCGGCCTCAGCCTGGTTGTCGCCGCCGAACTGCGCGTGGTGCGCGACAAGGGCCCGACGGAAATGATCCTGTTCGTGCTGTCGCTGCTTTCCGGGCTGAACTTCTTCGTGCGCACCCTCGTTATCGTCATCGCGCATGGACCTTACCAAAGCTATGACGGGTTCTATGCCTCGTCCTACTGGACGACGGCGCTGCTGTCGCATGCGCTGCTGTCGCTGCTCATCGCGCTTTGCCTGTTTTGCGCGGCTGCACTCGACGTGATGAAGGTGCTGAAGGCCGAAGCGTATACCGACCCGTTGTCGGGCCTGCTCAACCGCCGCGGCTTCGAGGAGCGCGCCACGCTTCTCCTGCGGCACTGCGCCACCGCCAAACTGCCGGTCGCTCTGGTGCTCGCCGACCTCGATCATTTCAAGGCGCTCAACGATCTGCACGGTCATGCGGCGGGCGATCGCGTGATCGCCGACTTCGCCGCCAAGCTTCGATCGGCGGCCGGCATCAGCGGCGTCGCCGGCCGCATCGGTGGCGAGGAGTTCGCAGTGCTTTTGCCGCTGAGCGACCTTGGCGCGGCAAGGCTGTTTGCCGAAGCCATTCGTGCGCTCTATTCGGCGGGCAACGTCGACGGGCTCCCGTCCGGCACAAGAGTGACCGCGAGCTTCGGCGTGACGGCCCGCACCGGCGAGGAAGGGCTGGAGCCGCTGATGCGCCGCGCCGACGAGGCGCTTTACAAAGCCAAACGGAACGGCCGCGACAGCGTGCGGCTGTCCTATGAACGGTCGGAAACGCTGCTCGTTGTGGAACCGCTCAAAGCTGGCTGATCGCATCCGCACCCGGGCTCGCGTTAACGTCTTTTTCGCCCGTTCGTGATTTGCTGGCGCAGGGGGTGCGAAAAACCACATGGGCGGCGGCGCAGAGTTCATCCTTGCAATCAACCTGCTTGTCGCCGGCCTGCTGGCGGCTGCCTTCATGACCATCTCGTTCAACGATGCGGCGCGCGCGCCGGCGCGCTGGCTGGTTTTCGGTTATCTGCTCGGGATGGCCTATTTCGCCATCGAGTTCAGCATTCCAGTCTTCGACAATGCGCGACCCGCGGTCGTCGCGGGCTTCGCCGTTTTCCTGGGCGCCACCATCGCCTTCAATGGCGGGCTTGGCCATAAATACGGCGTGGCGCCGCCCTGGGCGCCGATGCTCGTCTTCCTGTTTGCGGCCACCGTGGCCGTGTATTTCGTGCAGGACCTGCCGCGCCAGTCGCTTGCCCGCATGATAGCCTACCAGTTTCCCTATGCGGCCATGCAGTTCGTCGGCGTCGCCATCGTCTGGTCGTCCAGGCAAAGACGCGACTGGCTCGACCGTGCGCTGATGGCCGTTCTGGCGGCCAGCGCCCTGCAATTCGTGAGCAAGCCGTTCATCGCCCATGCATTGGGCGGCTGGGGTGTCAATCCGCAGGCCTATCTGCAGAGCAACTACGCTCTGGTGTCGCAATCACTAGGCACTGTATTCGGCATGACAATCGCGCTTCTCATTCTGGTCATTCTGGTCCGTGACGTGCTCGCCGAGGCGACATCGAAGTCGGAGACGGACACGCTATCAAGGCTGCTCAACCGGGGCGGCTTCGAACGTCATGCCGAGCTCGCGATGCGTGACGCCGTGCGCAAGGGTATTCCGGTCGCCCTGGTCATCGCCGACCTCGATCATTTCAAGAGCATCAACGACAGTTTCGGCCACGCGTCCGGCGACCGGGTCATCGAGGCCTTTGCCGGCTTCCTGCGTGATGCGGCCGCCGATCACCACGTCGCCGGCCGCATCGGTGGTGAGGAATTCGCCATCATCCTGCCGGGAACCAACCTCGCCGCCGCGCGGCTCTTCGCCGAAGGCACGCGCAGCGCTTTCGGGGCCCTGCCGATAGACTGTCTGCCGGCGCACCATCGTTGCACCGCCAGCTTCGGCGTTGCCGAGCTTCACCCGGCCGAAGGGTTTTCCGACCTGCTGCAGCGCGCCGATGAAGCGCTCTATCAAGCGAAGGGCAGCGGACGCAATTGCGTGCGCATCTCGATAGGGTCGATCGCCTCCCGGCAGACGGCTGTCGCCAACGCCGGGCCGAAGATCAGCGGCAGGGGCTGAGCTCGGGCATCTCGCCATCGGAAAGGCCGTACATATAGCTGCGGCCCTTCACGAAAACCGGCGGCCTGTAGCAGTCGCGGCTGCTGATGTCATCCGGGTCGTCTTCATAGATGATTTTGGGCTGGCCGGCGCCGGTGTAGTCCGACAGCTCCTTGGCCAGGTTGCCGTCGCCAACGAGGATGCGCTTGTAACCGGCGGCGCTCTCGATGACGAGATTGCCGAAGGAATCGGCGTAGACGCGGTCGCGCGTCCCGGCGAGTGCCGGTGCTGCGAAGCCGATGGCCACCGCCACCAGGATGAGCGCCGGAAGGCGCGATCTGCCTGAATTCGAACGCATGGCGTCCCCCATTTGTCAGAGGCGAGTCTTGCTCGAATCACAAATTAACCTTTTCTTAACCTTTGTTAAGATGCCGGCCCCTGCCGGCAGCCAGATCTCGGCAAACATGGTTAATATCCGGCGCCTGCGCTGCGGCCATCATTCGGCCATGCTTGCCCGCACCATCGCGTGGCGCGGGTGATCTCGGCAAACCACCGCGGCTGGATTGACGCGTAGGGAGGCAGCATATGGCGTTAGGCCGGACGTTTCGGATAACGCCTGCGCTTTTCCCATTGCTGATCACTGCTGCCTGCGTGTCGCAGACCAATGCGCCGAATGCCGGAAATCCGCTCGCCGATTCGCCGCAGCCGCGCACCGCGACCTACACTTGCGCCGATGGCGCCAGGATCACCATCGAAAATCTCGGCACCTCGGTTCGCGTGCTTGGCCCGGATGGCGCCAGCGAGGACCTGCCGGCCTCACCAGCCAATCAAAATAGCCGCTTCGGCGAGGCGCATGACGCAATCGTGATCGACGGGCGCGACGCGCTGGTGATGAAGGGCGGGAAGACGCCGCTGACCTGCAAGCGCTAATCGGGTGCATTGATATTCAGGTGAGGCCGGCCTGCAACTGGCAGCCTCCTCCGCTTACCTACAGCGCCGTGCGCCCTCTTGGGCGCGCAAAGGACGCAGTAGAACTTTGATTTTGCGCATGACCGCGGGGTCATGCGCGGGCTCACGTACGGAAATGTACGCTCCGCTCCGGTTCTCGTAAGCTACCATTTTCGACTCGGCCTGACCTGAATCTCAACACACCCTGGACGCCCAAGCCGGGCAGATATGCCGCAGTGCAGCGAACATTGCGCCGGCTTTGGGTCGCGCCCTAATCGATTGAAGCGAAAACGGGCTATTCAGTCAGACTAAATTACGTTTTCGAAACGATTTTCCGGCTTTGACGCGGTGCAAAAAGAGCATTAGAAACCGGCTGTCCGAAGTCGCATCCGGAAGCGGTAACGCCGCATTTCCACCTGAGGCTCCAGAGACACCGAACTGGGGGAGCCATGAGCAAATCACCAGCCACCCGCGAATTTGCCAGACGTGAACGGCCGCTTTCGCCGCATCTGACCGTCTATCGACCGCCGATCACGATGACGATGTCGATCATCCATCGCATCACCGGTGGGGCGCTCTATTTCGGCACGCTGCTCGTCGCGCTGTGGCTGATGGCGGCGGCGAGCTCGCAATCCACCTTCGATGCCGTCAACTGGGCCTTCGGCTCGTGGCTGGGGCGGCTGGTGCTGTTCGGCTACACCTGGGCGCTGATGCACCACATGCTGGGCGGCGTGCGCCATCTTATCTGGGACACCGGGGCAGGTCTTGAAAAGGATACGGCCTCGAGGATCGCCTGGGCGACGCTGGCCGGCTCGATTGTACTGACGCTGCTGATCTGGATCGCCGGCTATATGGCGCGGGGAGCCTGATCGTGAGCCACCACAACACCGACATGCGCACGCCGCTGGCGAAAGTCCGCGGCCTCGGCTCCGCCCGCGAGGGCACGGAGCATTTCTGGCGCCAGCGCCTGACGGCGGTCGCCAACATCCCGCTGATCCTGTTTTTCGTCGGCTTCCTGATCGCGTTGAACGGCGCCGGCTATGCGGAAGTGCGCGCCGCACTTGCCAACCCGTTCGTGGCGCTGGTCCTGGCCCTGGTGCTGTTGTCCGGGCTCTATCATATGCGGCTCGGCATGCAGGCGATCATCGAGGACTATGTGCATGGCGAGGGCATGAGGCTGGCGCTGCTCGCGCTCAATACATTCTTTCCCGTAGTGGTCGGCGTCGCCTCGATCTTCGCCCTGCTCAAACTGGCATTTGGAGGCTGAGTTTTGGCCAAGGACGCGAAAAACGCCAACATGGCGTCCGCCTATACCTATGTCGACCACAAATTCGACGTGGTGGTGGTCGGCGCCGGCGGCGCCGGCCTGCGCGCCACGCTCGGCATGGCCGAACAGGGCCTGCGCACCGCCTGCATCACCAAGGTTTTCCCGACGCGGTCGCATACGGTGGCGGCGCAGGGCGGCATCGCCGCTTCGCTCGCTAATATGGGCCCCGACAACTGGCAGTGGCACTTCTTCGACACGGTCAAGGGTTCGGATTGGCTTGGTGACACCGACGCACAGGAATACATGGTGCGCGAGGCGCCGGCGGCGGTCTACGAGCTTGAGCATTACGGCGTTCCCTTCAGCCGCACGGAGGACGGGAAAATCTACCAGCGGCCGTTCGGCGGCATGATGATGAATTTCGGCGAGGGACCGCCGGTGCAGCGCACCTGTGCCGCCGCCGACCGTACCGGCCACGCCATGCTGCACACTCTCTACGGCCAATCGCTGAAGCACAATGCGCAGTTCTTCATCGAGTATTTCGCGCTCGACCTGATCATGGAGCCGGACGGCACCTGCACCGGCGTCGTCGCCTGGAACCTCGACGACGGCACCATCCACCGTTTTTCGGCAAAAATGGTGGTGCTGGCGACCGGCGGCTACGGCCGCGCCTATTTCTCGGCGACCTCGGCGCACACCTGCACCGGCGACGGCGGCGGCATGGCGGCACGTGCCGGGCTGGCGCTGCAGGATATGGAGTTCGTGCAGTTCCATCCGACCGGCATCTACGGCGCCGGCTGCCTGATCACCGAGGGCGCGCGCGGCGAGGGCGGCTATCTCGTCAATTCCGAAGGCGAGCGCTTCATGGAACGCTACGCGCCATCGGCCAAGGACCTTGCCTCGCGCGACGTGGTCTCGCGCTGCATGACGCTGGAGATCCGCGAAGGGCGCGGCGTCGGACCGAGGAAGGACCATATTTTTCTCCACCTCGACCACCTCGATCCGGCCGTTTTGCACGAGAGACTTCCGGGGATTTCGGAGTCAGCAAAAATCTTTGCCGGCGTCGACCTGACCAAAGAGCCGATCCCGGTACTGCCGACGGTCCACTACAATATGGGCGGCGTGCCGACCAATTACTGGGGCGAGGTGCTCAACCCCACTGCCTTGAACCCGGATCAGGTGTCGCCCGGGCTGATGGCGGTCGGCGAAGCCGGCTGCGCTTCCGTGCATGGCGCCAACCGGCTGGGCTCGAATTCGCTGATCGATCTGGTGGTGTTTGGCCGCGCGGCGGCGATCCGAGCCGGCAAGGTGATCGACCGCAACGCGGCGATCCCGTCGCCCAATGAGGCCTCGGTCGAGAAGACCATGGACCGCTTCGACCGGCTGCGTCATGCCAACGGCTCGACGCCGACCGCCGTGCTGCGGGAAAAAATGCAGAAGGCGATGCAGGACGATGCGGCGGTGTTCCGCACGCAGGAATCGCTGGAAAGCGGCTGCAAGCGCATTTCGCAGATCTGGGGCGAGCTCAAGGACGTAAAGGTGTTCGACCGCTCGATGATCTGGAACTCCGACCTGGTCGAGACGCTGGAGCTGGAAAATCTGATGGCCAACGCCATCACCACGGTCTACGGCGCCGAGGCGCGCAAGGAGAGCCGCGGCGCGCATGCGCGGGAAGATTTTTCGGCGCGCGACGATGCGAACTGGCGCAAGCACACGCTGGCCCGGCTCAGCGAGACCGGCGAGGTGTCGCTCAGCTACCGGCCGGTGCACACCGAGCCGCTGCTTAGGGAAGCAGACGGCGGCATCAACCCGGCCAAGATCGCTCCCAAGGCCAGGGTGTATTGACGATGGCCGCCGTGAACGGGACTTGGTCCGGGCTGAAGCTCGTCATCCGAAAGGACCTGAGGTAATGGTCGAACTGACGCTTCCGAAAAACTCGAAGATCAAGGCCGGGAAAACCTGGCCAAAGCCGGAAGGCGCGACCAATCTGCGCGAGTACCGCATCTACCGCTGGTCGCCGGACGATGACGAGAACCCGCGCATGGACACCTATTTCGTCGACATGGACGATTGCGGGCCGATGGTGCTCGACGCGCTGCTCTACATCAAGAACAAGATCGACCCGACGCTGACGCTGCGCCGCTCCTGCCGCGAGGGCATTTGCGGCTCCTGCGCCATGAATATCGACGGTTCCAACACGCTCGCCTGCACCAAGGGCTGCGACGACATTTCCGGCGCGATCAAGGTCTACCCGCTGCCGCATATGCCGGTGGTCAAGGACCTGGTGCCCGACCTCACCAATTTCTACGCCCAGCACGCCTCGATCGAGCCATGGTTGAAGACGGTGTCGCCCGAGCCGGCCAAGGAATGGCTGCAGAGCCACGAGGACCGCGAAAAGCTCGACGGGCTGTATGAATGCATCTTGTGCGCGTGCTGTTCGACCTCATGCCCGAGCTACTGGTGGAACGGCGACCGCTATCTCGGCCCGGCGACGCTGTTGCAGGCCTATCGCTGGCTGATCGATTCCCGGGACGAGGCCACGGGCGAACGGCTCGACAACCTCGAAGACCCGTTCCGGCTCTATCGCTGCCACACTATCATGAACTGCGCCCAGACCTGTCCCAAGGGCCTCAATCCGGCCAAGGCGATCGCCGAGATCAAGAAGATGATGGTGGAGAGAAGGGTGTAGCGGCGGACGGGGTTGCTGCAGGGATCATCTCGTCGGTAGTGATCCTTCGCGCCCCCCTCTGTCCTGCCGGACATCTCCCCCACAAGGAGGGAGATTGGCAGCTTCACCGACCTCGCCCCGTCTGCAATGTTGGAGATTGGCGAAAGCCGAGGTGACATCCAATCTCCCCCCAAGTGGGGGGGCGCTGTCCCGCCAGCTTCAAAGGATAGCCGACCAATGACCGACACCGAACTGCCCATCCTCTCTCCCGTCGAAGTGCGCGTGCTCGGTTGCCTGATCGAAAAGAGGGAACTGACGCCCGATATCTACCCGCTGACGCTCAATGCAGCGCATGCCGCCGCCAACCAGAAGACGGCGCGCGAGCCGGTGATGTCGGTTGAGCTTGTCGAGGTGAGACGAGCACTTGGCCAGCTCGAGCACAAGGGCCTGGTCAGGCAGGTCTTTGCCTCGCGCGTCGAGCGTTACGAGCATGTCGTTGCGCAGCGCTTTTCGCTGACTTCGGCGCAGATCGCTCTGCTTGGGCTGCTGTTGCTGCGCGGTCCGCAGACCGCGCATGAATTGCTGGCGCGCAGCGAGCGCATGGCGCGGTTACCCTCCATCGACGAGCTTCGCAGCAATCTCGACCTGTTGATCGGCCGCAAGCCGCCGCTCGTTCAGCAGATCGATCGTGGTCCCGGCCAGCGTGAGGACCGCTATGTGCATCTCTTGGGCGGGCCGGTGCAGACGCCAGCGGTGGCTGCAACGCCCCTGCAATCACCGTCGCCGGCTTCGGACCTCGAAGCGCGCGTGCAGGTTCTCGAGGAAGAGGTCGCACAATTGCGCGCACGAATTGACGCGCTGACCGGCGAAGCAAGCTAACGACCTTTTTGAGGCGTCGGATGGACAGCACCCCCGTCTGTCCTGCAGGACAGAGGGGGTGTTAAGGATCACCGACGCCCCACAAATGAAAACGCCAGCCCTGGAGCCGGCGTATATCACCTCATGCCATCTGCTCAGCCGAGCTTGGCGTCGAGCGAAACCTTGATGGCGCCGAGCGCCTTCGAAACCGGACACCCGGCCTTGGCCTGTTCGGCCAGCTCCTGGAATTTCGCGGCATCGATGCCCGGCACCTTGCCGACCAGCGTGAGCGCGCTGCCGGTGATGCCGGTGCCTGGAACCAGCGTCACCACGGCCTTGGCGTCGAGTTCGGTGGCGGGGGTGCCGTTCTCGGCCAGGACATGCGAAAGCTGCATGGCAAAGCAACCGGCATGCGCCGCCGCGATCAGTTCCTCCGGATTGGTGCCGGATTTGCCGCTCTCGTCCTCGAAGCGCATCTTGAACGAGTAAGGCGTGCCTTTCAGAGTCCCGCTCTGCGTGTCGAGCGTGCCCTTGCCCTCTTTCAGATTGCCTTTCCAGACAGCGTTTGCGGTGCGGTCCATGAATTCCTCCTTGATGTGGTGGCTGAGCCGTGATCGGCGTCTGATCGACTATAGCGCGCGTGGGCACGAAGGCCACCCGTGCTTTCGCGCCAATGGCGACGCGTTAAAAAAATCCACGTGCAAAAATGTCGACTTCCATCCGCCTCGGTCGTCCTGCGGGCGGCCCCTGATTTCGTGGCCGGATGGAGGATCACATGAATAGTCTGTTTTCTGCTCACTGGAGGCACACCGGCCGAAAGGCTGCTGGACAGAAGCCGACTGGTTGCATCAGTCACCTTCCGGTTTCGGTCGACTGCTTGTGGCAGTCGCCATCATCGGGGTTACGGTGTCACTTGTCGATCATGCGGCGCTCAAAAGCCCGGCTGAGACCTTGGTTGCCAACGGTTCGTCACAACAAGGAAGATGAGAGATGAAATACGTTTGCCTAGTCTATGGTGAGGAAAAAGACCTTTATGCAATGAGCCCGGAGAGGCTGGCCAAGCTCGACGCCGACTCGCTGGCCTATGACAAATCGGTGGAGCAAAGCGGTCGGCTGATCATCGCGCAAGCGCTGCAGTCGGTGAAGACCGCGAAAACCGTGCGCCGGCGCAAGGGCAAGCGGCTGATCACAGACGGCCCTTTCGCCGAGACCAAGGAGCAATTGCTCGGCTTCGTCATGATCGAGGCCGGGGATATCGACGAGGCGCTGGAGATTGCCGGCGGCATCCCGCTGGCCGAAATCGGCACGATCGAGGTCAGGGCGATCTACAACGTGCCGGGGTCCTAGCGATTATTCTGTTTTGCGTCCGGCTGAATCAAATTTCTTCGGCGCGCGCAACTTTTGCGTGTTGAAGCGAGGCAGCACTTCTCCTATCGTCGCCGCGGTTTGGGGATCACGGGCATGCATATACTGATTGCTGCAATTGGGCTGTTGGGAGCGGCGGCATTCTGGTGGTATCGGATGAAGGCCATGAACGATGCGGCGCGCGAGGTCGCGGAGGTCGTCGGGCGTGTCCAAGGGGAACATTCGCCGCAAGAGACTGCGCAAGCAGGCAGCGCTCTCACCGCTGACGGCGATCGACGATCCGGTCGTGGCGGCCGCGACGCTGATCACCGCCATCGTTTCCGAGAACGGCCCTGTCCTGCCGCAGCGCGAAGCCGCGATTCGGTCGGTGATTTCGGAGATTGCGAACGACAAGAAGACCGATGAGGCCGTGGTCTACGCCAAATGGGCGGCGTCACAGATCGACGATGCCACGATCGTCATCGACAAGCTGGCGCCGTTCCTGCGCGAACGTCTGGATGTGACTGAGCGAAACGATTTGCTGCAGATGGTGAACCGCGCGGCGCAGGCTGGTGAACAGCCCCTGAAGATATCCGACCAGCGGGTACTGCGGCTGCGGCAGAAGCTGGGCTTCGAGGTCAACTGAACGAAATTGCCTGACGCTCAATATTGGTTTGCCGCCCTTCCGGGTTCAGATCGCCTCGCCCTTGAGCAGTTTCGGCGTGTTGCCGGACAGTCCGGACGCCTGGCGGATGAAGAAATCCTTCAAGCGCGGCATGCGTTCGACGAGGCCGAGGCCGATGTCGCGGACGGCCCGCAACGGGCCGATGTCGTTGGAAAACAGCCGGTTCAGGACATCGGTGGTGATGCCCATCTGCAGCGTGTCGAAACGCCGCCACTGCTGGTAGCGCTCGAGCACGTCGAGCGCGCCGATATCCTGGCCGAGCCGGTCGGCCTCGACCACCACCTCGGCGAGAGCCGCCACATCCTTGAAGCCGAGATTCAGGCCCTGGCCGGCGATCGGGTGGATGCCGTGGGCGGCGTCGCCGGCGAGGGCAATGCGCGGCGCGACGAAGGCGCGGGCAAGCGTCAGGCCGAGCGGCCAGGCGCGTGGCCTGTCGGCGACGTGAATTTCGCCGAGCTTCAGGCCAAACCGCTGTTCCAGCTCGTGCTCGAAGACGAGGTCGTCGCTGTCGACCAGTTTTTCGGCATCTTCCGACCGCTCGACCCAGACGATCGACGAGCGGTTGGTCCCGTCCTTGTCCGGCTTGAGCGGCAGCGTGGCGAAGGGGCCAACTGGCAGAAAATGCTCTTCGGCGCGGCCGTTGTGCGGCCGTTCATGGGCGACAGTGCAGACGATGCCGGACTGGCCGTACTCCCATTTCACCGTCTTGATGCCGGCCATGTCGCGCAGCTTCGAGTTGACGCCGTCGGCGGCGACCAGCAGCCGCGCCTTCAGCGTCGCGCCGTCGGCAAGATGCACGGTGATGCCGGCGCCGTTCACGTCGAAGGCACTGACTGCGACGCCTTCGATGATGTCGATGCCGAGTTTTTCAGCGCGCCGGCGCAAGGCGCCATTCAAATCCCTGTTGGCGACCATATGCGCAAAAGCTTCGCCGGGCGCGACCTCGCCATCGAAAGTGAGAAACACCGGGCGCACCGGATCGGAAGTGCGCGAATCGGTGACGATCATCTCGGTGATCGCCTGCGCCTCGGGCGCGATTTCGGCCCAGACGCCGAGCTGGTCGAGCATGCGGCAAGCGGCAGCGGCGATGGCCGAGGCGCGGCCGTCCTTTTGCCAGACACCGGCGGGCGCGGCGTCGACGACAGCGACCGCCAGGCTTGGTCGTGCCTGTTTCAGCGATACCGCGGCGGCAAGGCCGACATAGCCGGCGCCGGCGACCAAGATATCGAGCGCGGTTCGGTTTTTTGCATCCGCCTTGCGGTCCACCATGGCAATTCCTTTCCGGCCAAAATTCCCTTCCGGCCTTGACTGCCCGTCATTCCTGTCGGAAAGCAATAACACTTCTACGGCGAGGGCGCGAAACATGACGGCGGCCATGGACGAGCTTCTCGGCATTCTCGACCTCGAGCAGCTGGAACACAACCTGTACCGAGGTCGCAGCCCCAAACTCGACTGGCAGCGTGTCTTCGGTGGCCAGACCATCGCCCAGGCGCTGGTCGCCGCCCAGCGAACGGTGGAGCCCGAACGCCACGTGCATTCGCTGCACGGCTATTTCATGCGGCCCGGCGACACCAAGGTGCCGATCATCTACCAGGTCGACCGCATCCGCGACGGCGGCTCCTTCACCACGCGCCGTGTCGTGGCTGTCCAGCACGGCCAGGCGATCTTTTCGCTGGAAGCCTCGTTCCAGCAGGAAGAGGTCGGGCTCGAGCATCAGGTGCCGATGCCGCAGGACGTGCCGGCGCCCGACACATTGCTGTCGCAGCGCGAACTGATTGGCAAGTTCGGCGAGGCCGTGCCCGACGGCATCAGGCGCTACTGGGAGCGTGACCGGCCGATCGAGATGAAGCCGGTGATGCTGGAGCATTACACCAGCCGGGAAAAGCTGGAGCCGAAGCAGAACATCTGGATCCGCACGACCGGCCCGGTTCCGGCCGATCGCGCCACGCAGGCGGCAGTGCTTGCCTATCTTTCCGACATGACGCTGCTCGATACCTCGACCTTTGCGCATGGCCGCGCCATTTTCGATAGCGACATCCAGGCGGCGAGCCTCGATCATGCCATGTGGTTCCACCGCAGCCATCCGCTCGACGACTGGATGCTGTACACGCAGGACAGCCCGTCGACGCAAGGGTCGCGGGGGTTCACTCGCGGGTCGCTGTTTGCCCGCGACGGCACGTTGATCGCCTCGGTTGCCCAGGAAGGCCTGATCAGGCTGAAGCGGCCGCCTGCCGAATAGGCAATTTTGAAAAATTGCCTATTCTTTAATCAGCTGTGCTGCTGCGACTATGAACAGTCAGCCGACAAACCTTCCCCAATTCCTTATTTAACAACAGGTTAACACCCTGCTTCGGCAATTGGCACGGAGCTTGAATCCTAGCGGGCACTCTCCGGCTCTCATGGGGATCGGCGACGTCGTACAAACGCGGGGACCCGCAACAGCAAAGGGTGAAACCTTATGAAAATCGTGATGGCAATCATCAAGCCGTTCAAGCTCGACGAGGTGCGCGAAGCGCTCACCGCAGTCGGCATCCAGGGCCTGACCGTCACCGAAGTCAAAGGCTACGGGCGGCAGAAGGGACACACGGAAATCTATCGCGGGGCGGAATACGCGGTCAGCTTCCTGCCGAAGATCAAGATCGAAGTCGCGGTCGGCCTGGACATGGTCGACAAGGCCGTCGAAGCCATCACCGCGGCGGCCAAGACCGGTCAGATCGGCGACGGCAAGATCTTCGTCTTCGGCATCGACCAGGCGGTGCGCATTCGCACCGGCGAAACAGACACCGACGCGCTTTGAGCTGCGGACACGTATTCCAATGGAGAGTTCAATGAATATTCCTTCTACTTTGAAGTCGGCGGCGCGCACCGCGCTGCTGGGCTCGCTCGCTATCGCAGCACTGGGCACGGTCGCCGCATTCGCGCAGGAAGCGGCGCCGGCCGCACCGGCAGCGCCAGTCGTGCCGGCCTTTACCGTCGACAAGGGCGACACGACGTGGATGATGATTTCCACCATCCTGGTGCTGTTGATGACCATTCCCGGCCTTGCCCTTTTCTACGGCGGCCTGGTTCGCGCCAAAAATATGCTGTCGGTGCTGATGCAGGTCTTCACCATCACCAGCGTGGTCATGATCGTCTGGGTTTTCTACGGCTACAGCCTTGCCTTCACCCCAGGCAATGCCTTCGTCGGCGGCCTTTCCAAGATGTTTCTTGCCGGGGTCGACGTGACGACGGTGTCGGAAACCTTCACCAAGGGCGTCGCCATTCCTGAACTGGTGTTCGTCCTCTTCCAGATGACTTTCGCCTGCATCACGCCCGCCCTGATCGTCGGCGCCTTCGCCGAACGCGTCAAGTTCTCGGCCGTGATCCTTTTCACCATCCTGTGGGTCACATTCGTCTACTTCCCGATCGCGCATATGGTCTGGTTCTGGGGTGGCCCGAGCGCTTATAGCGACCCGTCGGGGCTCATCTTCGGCTTCGGCGCCATCGACTTCGCCGGCGGCACCGTCGTTCACATCAATGCGGGCATCGCCGGCCTTGTCGGGGCGCTCATGATCGGCAAGCGCATTGGCTACAACAAGGACGTCATGGCGCCGCACTCCATGACGCTGACCATGGTCGGCGCTTCGCTGCTGTGGGTCGGCTGGTTCGGCTTCAACGCCGGTTCGAACCTCGAAGCCAACGCCTATGCGGTGCTGGCCATGGTCAACACCTTCGTCGCCACGGCGGCGGCGGCAGTGACCTGGATCGTGCTTGAAACGCTGCTGCGCGGCAAGGCGTCCATGCTTGGTGCGGTTTCGGGCGCTGTTACCGGACTTGTCGCCGTCACGCCCGCTGCCGGCTTTGCCGGACCGATGGGCGCCATCGTGCTCGGCATCGTCGCCACCTGTGTCTGCTACTTCTTTGTCTCAGTAGTGAAGAACAAGTTCGGCTACGACGACAGCCTCGATGTCTTCGGCATTCACTGCATCGGCGGCATCATCGGCGCACTCGGCACCGGCATCCTGGTCAATCCCGCCCTCGGCGGCGCTGGCATCGTCGATTATTCGACAGCCGACTTCGCCGCCGGCTATGCCGGCACGGCGACCCAGCTGTGGTCGCAGTTCAAGGGTGTCCTGGTAACCGTGCTGTGGTCGGGTATCGGCAGCGCCATCCTCTACAAGATCGTCGATATGATCGTAGGCTTGCGCCCGACAGCCGATGCAGAGCGTGAAGGGCTCGACCTCACCGCGCATGGCGAAGCGGCCTATCACCCGTAAGTCATGTCTGGGGCGGCCTTGGCCGCCCCGCCTTCTCCCATCCCGTCGTGACGCTCCTGCAAGGGCTCACGCATTGAGGCCCGGATCCGTTCCGGGCCTCCTTTTGTTGTGGGACGCCGTGCCGGTGGGCGTTCAGGCTCGATCACAATCGTTTGATCGGGCGCTTGATGTCCTTAGTCGATGAAACATCGGCCGTGCTGGTTCCGAACTGTGGTGGCGGTCGTCGTTCGGGCGCTCGTGAAAACAACAGGGAAGGAAACCAGTCATGAACATCAAGAACATCTACCTCGGAGCGCTTGCTCTTTCCATGATCAGCGGAGCGGCATTTGCCGGCGCTCTCGACTCACCCGACAACATGGCGCCGTTCTACACAGACTCCAGCATGAAGACCATGAAGCCGATGGCGGAATTCAAGACCACCTTCATGTCGATGCCGAAGGAAAAGCAGGAAGCCATGAAGAAAGAATGCAATGACGCGGCGATGAGCAAGCCGTATGCCGAGTTCTGCGCGAACGTGCAGGCGCTCGGCGGCGCCAACTAGCGCATGACCCCGAACGCATGAACTTGGTTCGGAAAGGATCATGCTCCAATCAAATTAGTGTTAGCGCGGCCGTCTAATGGGACGCGCGGCGCCCTAAGGTCTGGCGATCAGGCTGAGCCTGATCGACCTGCCGATCCAAAATGATGGCGGGCCGGCGTGCCCGCCATTTCTGTGACCGCTTTTCCACCCGGGAGTTGCCGGCACGCCCATGGTTAATGCGGCCTTAACCTTCCCGCCGCTAGTCTGGCATCCGAATCTGCCGGAGTGCGTCATGCGTCCGGCCAGTCCATGACAGACGGGGAACGACGAATGCGTTCAGGGGCTTCAGCACCGCTCGCGCTGGCCGATACGGGGTACGGCATCCGGGCGTTCGCGCGGCGTCAGGTCGGTCGGCTGGTCGGCGCCGGCCTGTTTGCGCTGGTCGCCTTCGGTATCGCCAGCCTCGCCACCTGGAACGTCGCCGACCCAAGCTTCTCCCACGCCACCGATAATATCGTCACCAACGCCATGGGCTATGTGGGCGCTGTCTTCTCCGACCTTGCCATGCAGTTCTTCGGCCTTGCAGCCGTCGCGGCGCTGGTGCCGGCGGTGGTCTGGGGATTTCTGCTGTTTTCGGCGCGCGGCGTCGACAGGCTGCCGAAGCGCGGGCTCGCCTGGTTCGGCTACGCGGTGCTTGCCGCGGCCATCGCCGGCTGCGTGGTGCCGCCGAAGACCTGGCCGCTGCCGACCGGTCTCGGCGGCGTGTTCGGCGACATGGTGCTCCAGATTCCCGGTCTCGTCGTCGGCGGCTACCCGACAGGTCTCATCGCCAGCGTGCTCGCCGTGCTTCTTGCCGCCCCGGCACTGTGGCTGTTTGCCTATGGCTCGGCGCTGATTGCGCGCCAGAACGGTTTCGCCGTCCTGGAGCAACCGGCTGCACCCGATCCGAGGGACCAGGACGACCTGCTTTTCGACAATGACGAGGACGAAGGCGACGAGGGCATTCTGGCGCTTGGCGCGATCACGCATTGGTGGCTGTCGTTGCGTGCCTACATCCGCCGCCGCGCCGCGCGCCGCCGGGAACGCGACGATTTCGAACCGGAGATGGAACCGCGCGCCAGCGCCTGGCGCCGCGCTGCCGAGAGGGTCGAATCGGCCGAGTTCGCCGAAGCGCGGATGAGCCCCGATGGCCGCGCCCGCGTCGAGCCGGAATTCTTCGCCGCCATGGTCAACGACCGCAGCGCCTCGCTCGATCCCGACGACGCCGATGTTTTTGACGATGACGACGACATGGATTTTGCGCCGGAGCCCGTGGGCCAGCGCAGCACTGCGCCCAATGCGAAGGTGCAGCCGTTCCGCTCCGATGCGGCCACACGCGTCGCGGCGCCGGCGCCCCGACCCGTTCCGGGCGCTCGTGTCCAGCGCGAAGCCCAGACCTCGCTGATCGGCTCCGAACAATTCGAAATGCCGTCGCTGCATTTCCTGTCCGAACCGAAGAACGTCGTGCGCGACGCCAGCCTGTCCAAGGACGCGCTCGAGCAGAATGCCCGTCTGCTCGAGGGCGTGCTGGAGGATTTCGGCGTCAAGGGCGAGATCATCCATGTCCGCCCCGGCCCGGTCGTCACGCTTTACGAGCTGGAGCCGGCGCCCGGCATCAAATCGTCGCGGGTCATCGGCCTGTCCGACGACATCGCCCGCTCGATGAGCGCGATCGCCTGCCGCGTCGCGGTGGTGCCCGGCCGCAACGCCATCGGCATCGAGCTGCCGAACGCCAAGCGCGAGACCGTCTATCTCAGGGAAATCATGGCCAGCCGCGATTTCGAGACCACCAAGGCCAAGCTGGCGCTGGCGCTCGGCAAAACCATCAATGGCGAGGCGGTCATCGTCGACATCGCCAAGATGCCGCACGTGCTGGTCGCCGGCACCACCGGTTCGGGCAAGTCTGTCGCCATCAACACCATGATCCTGTCGCTGCTCTACCGGCTGACGCCGCAGGACTGCCGACTGATCATGATCGACCCGAAAATGCTGGAGCTCTCGGTCTATGACGGCATCCCGCATCTTCTGACGCCTGTCGTCACCGACCCGAAGAAGGCGGTAGTGGCGCTGAAATGGACCGTGCGCGAGATGGAGGACCGCTACCGCAAGATGTCCAAGGTCGGCGTACGCAACATCGACGGTTTCAACGCGCGGGTGCAGCAGGCGGAGAAGAAAGGCGAGAAAATCTCGCGCACCGTGCAGACCGGCTTCGACCGCCAGACCGGCGAAGCGGTCTACGAGACCGAAAACCTCGATCTCGAGCCGATGCCCTACATCGTCGTCATTATCGACGAGATGGCCGATTTGATGATGGTCGCCGGCAAGGACATCGAAGGCGCGGTGCAGCGCCTGGCGCAGATGGCGCGCGCCGCCGGCATCCACGTCATCATGGCGACGCAGCGGCCGTCGGTCGACGTCATCACCGGCACGATCAAGGCCAACTTCCCGACCCGCATCTCCTTCCAGGTGACGTCGAAGATCGACAGCCGCACCATTCTGGGCGAGCAGGGCGCCGAACAGCTGCTTGGCATGGGCGACATGCTCTACATGGCCGGCGGCGGCCGCATCCAGCGCGTACACGGCCCTTTTGTTTCCGATGACGAGGTCGAGAAGATCGTCGCTCATCTGAAGCTGCAGGGCGTGCCGGAATATCTCGACGCCATCACCGAGGATGACGATGAGGACGACGACGAGCCGTCGGGCAAGGGGGGGTCGGGCGGTGGCGGCGGCAATTTCGAGGATTCCGACGATCCCTACGATCAGGCCGTTGCCGTGGTGCTGCGCGACGGCAAGGCCTCGACCAGCTACATCCAGCGCCGGCTCGGCATCGGCTACAACCGCGCCGCCTCGATCATCGAGAAGATGGAGAAGGAAGGCATTGTCGGCCCGGCCAACCATGCCGGAAAACGCGAGATTCTGGTGCCGACGGAGGACGACAAGTTCTGATCCGCCCGGCAAGCCGATAGGATTTTCGCGGCTGCAACCTGACGGCGGCAACTTTGAACCTTCTGGCGCGTTTGCAACGACCAAGCGCTGTTCGGCCGCCAAACTTAAGCCCAACTGGGGGGCCAAACACTGCGACAACAGATAAACCAGACGAAAGTGACCGGCATGAAAAACTCTTCTTTTGCCACGATCAGCGACTTTGCCCCGACCCGCCGCCAGCTGCTTGGCCTCGGCCTGGTCCTGGCAGGTGCTGCGGCCATCAACGTCGTGCCCGGGGTCCAGTTGCTGGCGTCGGCGCAAGCGGCGGTGCCACCCACCGCGCAGAAGATCGCCGACCATTTTTCCTCGGTCAAATCGATGGCCGGCGAATTCGTGCAGTTCGGACCCAAGGGCGAGCAGACCGGCGGCAAGTTCTTTCTGGAACGGCCGGGCAAGATCCGCTTTAACTATGACGGGACGTCGAATTTCAGGGTGATTTCCGACGGCAAGTCGGTGGTCATCCTCAACAAGCGGCTGAAAACGTCCGATCTCTACCCACTGTCGAAAACGCCGCTCAAGCTGCTCCTCGACAACAAGATCGATCTCTCCGGCGGCCGCGTCAAAAGCGTCAAGGAAGAGAACGACGTCACCACCATCCAACTCGCCGACAAATCGGTGTTCGGCAGTTCGAAGATCACCATGATGTTCGATCCGAAAACCTACGAATTGCGCCAATGGACGATCACCGATGCGCAAGGCAAGGACACGACGGTGATGATCTTCAACGTCAGGGAAGGCGTAAGCTTCGCCCCCGACACCTTTGCCATCGACTATACGGCGAACCGCGAACTGAACACCAAGTCGCGGTAGGATCCGCTGTTATTCAGGTGAGGCCGGCCTGCGAATGGCGGTTTCCTGCGCTTCCGGTGCTCACGTACTTTTCGCCGGCTCCCCCGGTGTCCTCCAACCCCACCTTCCCCCCCGCGCGATCCCCTTAACCTCACCCACCCCTCGGCCCCGCCGGGGCGGGGCGGCGCGCGCCCCCGGCTTGTTTTTGCGGTGCGCGGCTGGCAGTAGTTTCCGGGATTGACCTTCCGTCGGAGCCATCTGGCGGACCTTGCGTTGTCCCGGAATCCCAAACATGCCCTTTTCCATCGCTACCTGGAACATCAATTCCGTCCGCCTGCGCATGCCGCTCGTCGAACGCCTGCTTGTCGAACAGGCACCGGACGTGCTCTGCCTGCAGGAAACCAAAGTTCCCGACGAGCTGTTTCCCGAAAAGGCGTTTCGCAAGCTCGGCTACGAGCACATCGTGTTCCACGGCCAGAAGGGCTATCACGGCGTGGCGACGGTGGCGCGCCGGCCGCTCGAAGTGGTCGAAAAGCGCCGCTTCTGCGAGATCGAGGACTGCCGGCATCTGTCGGTCACCGTCCGGGCCGGCGGCAAGGCGATCCTGCTGCACAATTTCTACGTCCCGGCCGGCGGCGACGAGCCCGATCCGATCATCAACCGCAAGTTCAAGCACAAGCTGGATTTCGTCGCCGAGATGAACGCCATCCGCGCCGAGCACGGCGAAATGTCCGGTTCGATCCTGGTCGGCGACCTCAACATCGCGCCGCTCGAGCACGATGTCTGGTCGCACAAGCAGCTATTGAAAGTGGTCAGCCATACGCCGGTCGAGACGGAAAGTTTCGAGGCGATGCGGCTCGCCGGCGACTGGGTCGACCTGATGCGGCTCAACGTGCCTTATGAGCAGAAGCTCTACACCTGGTGGAGCTATCGCGCGCAGGATTGGGAAGCGTCGGATCGCGGCCGGCGGCTCGACCATGTCTGGTCGTCGCCAAACCTGGTGCCGAGCTTTGCCGGCTACGAAATCCTGCGGCCGGCCCGCGGCTGGGAACGGCCTTCGGACCATGTGCCGGTGATCGCGCGGTTCGACCTGGATTAGGTGTATCGATATTCAGATGAGGCCGGCCTGCAAATGGTGGTCTCCTGCGCTTCCGGTGCTCACGTACCCAAAAGTACGCTCCGCTCCGGTTCTCGGACCCCACCATTCTGGTCGCTTCGCGCCCGTCTTCGACTCCGGCTCGGCCTGATCTGAATCTCGACACACCTCAACCCTTGCCGCCCTGATCCGATTGGCTTTCACGGTCTGTTGGTTGCGAGTGCGAGTTGAAAAGCATCCGGTTCAGTTGTCGAAACGCGGCGCCAGTTTCTCGATGCGGCGGATCAATGCCTGAAAATCCTCCGAGATACGCTGGTGCAGATGGACCGCGACCTCGGGATACTCCTCCAGAATGCGGCGAAACATCTTGCGGCTGAGCCGCAGCACTTCCGAATCGATTTCGGCGGATGCGCTGGTCAGCCGGTTGGTGTCGGCGATCAGCGCCAGTTCGCTCAGCATGGTACCGGGGCCGGCCGTTCCTATCGGCACGCGGGCGCCATCCTGCTCGCGATAGAGGACGATGCGCCCACTGACCACGATATAGGCACAATCGGCCTCGTCGTCCTCGCGGTAAAGCTTGTGGTCGGCCTGCAGGCTGGTGGTTTCCGCGCCAAAGGCGAGCAGACGCAACTGTTCCTGCGTGAAGCCCTCGAAGAGCCTCACGGCGGACAGGATGCGGATGTCGTCATCCAACGCCATCTAGCTATGTCCCCGAACGGCCAGTCCAATCCCTCCCTTAGAGCGCCGAGCCTCCTTTCGACGCGCAAAGGACGCTCGAACGCTTTGAACTTGACCCACCGTGCTTTCCAAAAATCGAACCCGATTTTTGGGCCGATGCGTCAGCGAGTTCGATCCAGAACCACCTCCAGTCTCAGGATCGTACCCCGAAAGCGGCCCCTGCCCCGACCGCTGATTGAATGATTAAATGTTTAAGGAACCAGCTTGTAGCCGCCGCTTTCTGTCACAAGAATTTCTGCATTGGAAGGATCGCGCTCGATCTTCTGGCGCAGCCGATAGACATGGGTTTCCAGCGTGTGCGTGGTGACGCCGGAATTGTAGCCCCAGACCTCCTCGAGCAGCACGTCGCGCGTCACCACCTTCTGGTCGGCGCGATAGAGATACTTGATGATCGAGGCTTCCTTTTCGGTCAACCGCACCTTGGCGCCGCGCTGGTCGATCAGAAGCTTCTGGCTGGGCTTGAAAGTGTAGGGGCCGACCGAAAAGGTGGCGTCTTCGCTCTGCTCATGCTGGCGAAGCTGGGCACGGATGCGGGCCAAGAGAACCGCGAAGCGGAACGGCTTGGTCACATAGTCGTTGGCGCCGGCTTCGAGGCCGAGAATCGTGTCGGAATCGGTGTCGTGTCCCGTCAGCATAATGATGGGCGACTTGTAGCCGCCCTTGCGTAGTATCTTCACCGCCTCCCGGCCATCCATGTCGGGCAGGCCGACATCCATGATGAGCAGATCGATGAGGCCGCCGCGGGCCGTGGCGACGCCTTTGGCGGCGGTTGATTCCTGCAGGACATCGAATTCCTCATAGAGAGACAATTGCTCAACGAGCGTGCCGCGCAGGTCGTCATCGTCATCGACGATCAGAATGGTGCGTGAAGTCATGGATCAATCCGTTGTTTTGAAAAGAAAATTCAGTTGACCGCTGCCTATTTATGCGGAAGCTGACCGGCACAACAGCCGATCACAATGATTTGTTCCGTGGCACGATCATACAAGAAAAAACGCGCGTGCAATGAGGCGAGCGCATTTTTGCGAAAAGGGCTTCGTGTTCTCACGGTGCGTGCCAGGCCCGGCCACGCCAGCCAGGGGCTCCTGCAGGCCGGCAAACTGGTGTTTTCATGTGCGCTGGGGCGCGGCGGCATATCAGCCGGCAAACGCGAAGGCGATGGCGCCACGCCGCTTGGTTCGATGCGGATCCTGTCGGGATATTTCCGTAACGATCATTTCTCCGGCGGCCGCAATACCCGACTGGCGATGACGCCGATCGGTCCCGATCTCGGCTGGTGCGAAGTGCCTGAGGACCGCAACTACAACCGTCCGGTCAAGATTCCGTATGGCGCCAGCCACGAGCGGATGCTGCGCGCCGACCGGCTTTATGACGCCTGCCTGGTGCTCGACTGGAACATTTCGCCGCGCCGCCGCGGGCGCGGCAGCGCCATCTTCTTTCATCTGGCGCGCCCCGGCTTCACGCCGACGCAAGGCTGCGTCGCGGTGACGGCGCGCACGATGGCCCGGCTGCTGCCGCTGCTGTCGGACCGCACGGTGATGAGGGTGGTGAGGTAGGGGAATAGGGCAGTAGGGCAGTAGGGCAGTAGGGGAGTAGGGGAATAGGGCAGTAAGAAAGTGTCAGCAGGATTGCGCAGACGCGCCGCTTAGCTCCCCTACTCCCCTACTCCCCTACGTCCGCGGCCTCTGCCAGCCGATGTCGAGCAGACCCAACCGGCCGAGTTCCCGGTCCATCACGTGCGCGACATCCTTGCGTTCGGCGCCGATGTCGCGCAATTGGCGGTCCGCAAGATCCTCGACGTTCTCATGCGGGAGGTTGATCGCGATTTTTGCATGGCGGAACCAATCAAACACCGCGCGCAGCCAGGCCGGGCGGATGGTTTCAGAGCTCAAGGCAATGTGAGACATGGTGCAATCCGCTTCTCCGGATATCAAATCCGATTTGATGTTTGTTCGATGGTCACATCATGACGGATTGAAATTAAAACGAGAAACGAGTAATTTTCTCTACATCTTCAAGTTTTGTTTGAGGATTGGAAATGCTCGACCGGCCTCTTCTCGTCCTACTCTGATGGCTCGCCTGCTGCCCGGAACCCGTGCACTGAGGACGCTGGAGGCGGCGGCCCGGCACCTCAATTTCACCCGCGCCGCAGACGAGCTCGGCCTGACGCCGGCCGCGGTCAGCCACCAGATCAAGGAAATCGAGGATCAGCTCGGCATCGTGCTGTTCACGCGCACCAGCCGCACGATTCGGCTGACGGAGGCGGGCGCGGTGCTGTTCGAGGCTTCGACCGACGCGCTCGACCTGCTTGGCCGGGCCGTCTCACGAGCGCACAAGATGGCGCGCGGAACGGCGCTGCTGAAAGTGACCCTCGACGCCCAGTTCGCGACAAAATGGCTTATGCGGCGCGTCGATGATTTTCGCAAGCAGCGGCCGGGCATCGAGCTCCGCTTCGACATTGCCTCCGAATTGCGCGATTTCGACCTGGACGACGTCGATGTCGGCATCCGATTCGGCGCGGGAAAATATCCGGGCCTTTGCACCCACCGGCTGTTCGAAAATGTCATCATACCTGTGTGCAGCCCCAGCCTGCTGGCCTCTGGCCCCCCGCTGCGCGAGCCACGCGATCTCTTCCATCACACGCTCGCCCATATCGAGTGGGCGCGACAAGGCGTGACCTGGCCGAATTGGCGGATGTGGATGGCGGCGGCCGGCGTCGACGATTTCGACGACAGCCGGACAATCGTGTTCAACACCTCGACCGACGCCGTACAGGCCGCGCTCGACGGCAATGCCATCGCACTCGCCGATTTTGCCATGGTGGCAAACGACCTTTCCGAGGGCCGGCTGATCCGGCCCTTCGAACTTGGCATCAAGGTTCCGCCCGACTTCGCCTATCATCTGGTCTATCCCATCGCCTCGGCCAACGACCCCAGGATCGTGGCGTTCAGGGATTGGCTCCTGAACGAAGTTCACAACCCGCAGCCGGACCCGACGCTTGGATGAGCTTTAGGTCGCTCTGAGTGGCCAGTCGGCGGTCATCGACTAAAGCGACGCGCTTTAGTCGTTGTTTTTATGCATGTCGTTATCGCAAAACCGCTGCACACTTTTGCGCGACATGCATTATTTCATGGCGGCAGGGTCAGCCGGCGACTTCCGCCGCGCCGAACCAGCCGATCACCGCGCCGATGATCAGCAGCACGCCAAGCCAGTGGCCGCAGTCGATGATGGTCAGATCCCAGCCGAAACCTTGGTAGCGATGATTGACGGATAGCGTCGTGGCGACGAATCCGAGCCAGAGAACGAAGCCGAAGACGAGCCCGGCAACGAGGCTCGGTTCGCCACCGGTCATCGCTCCAATGACCAGAGACATGACGAGCGCCATGACAAGTTCCGCGATGAAGCTGATGACGAAGGGCAACGGCGATTTACTCATGGTCGCCGGATCAAGCTTGGCGGCCTTGAGCCACGGCTTGCTCAGGCCGATGTACCAGGCAGCGCCGAACAACCACGCCACCACGGCGGCGATGATCACGGCCAGCCAGTTCACTGCTGAAAAATCCATGATCTTCCTCCTCGGAAGCATGTCGCCCAAAAGCATGCCCCCGGGCCCGAACCGGGGGTGCCCAGCGGTTTTGGGGACAACGACATGCGTAGTCTCAAAATCGATGCGTGATGGAACGCCTGTTCGGCGGTGCCGTCAAGCAAACCGCCAGACGGTCGTGCGCTTGACCAGGGCGTCTTCCAGCGCCCGGGTTACCGCCACTTCGTAGACGGCAAGCGGTTCCAGCCCGGTCTTCGGCAGATAGGAGCGGCCGGGATCGCCAACGAGGATGTCGGCGCCGCGCGCCTTCAGCGTCGCGAACCATGGCATAAGCCGGTCGGCGAAGGATTTATCGTAGAAGACGTCGCCGGCCAGAACCACATCCCAACCCGCATCGGTTCCGATGCAGTCCGAGCCGAGGAATTTGATCCCGACATCATTGGCCTCGGCGTTGAGGCGGATCGCGGTCGCGCAGAACGGGTCGATGTCGGCGGCGATCACCTCTGCCGCGCCGGCCTTCGCCGCCGCAATGGCGACAAGGCCGGAACCGGAGGCAAAGTCGAGCACGCGCTTGCCCTGCACATCAGCCGGATTGTCGAGGATGTAGCGGGCAAGGCCTTGACCGCCGGCCCAGGCGAAGGCCCAGAAAGGCGGCGGCAGGCCGATTTCGGCCAGTTCGTCCTCGGTCCGCTGCCACAGATCATGCGCTTCGTCGGCCAGATGCAGCAGGATCTCCGGCACATGCGGCGGCGCCATCAGCGCCGAGTTGTCGAGGATGAAGCTTTTCGCGCTGTTTGGCGTCAGCGCCGTCACGGAACCGGCGTCAGGCCGCCCATGCGGCAGACCTCTTTCCATTCGGCCGGCGTCACCGGCTGCACGGAAAGCCGTCCAAGCCGGACCAGTGCCATCTCGGCAAGCTTGGGATTGGCCTTGACCTGTTCCAGCGTCACCGGCTTCGGCACATCCTTGACGGCGCGGATATCGACGCATTCCCAGCGCGGATCGTCAGTAGTGGTGTCCTGATGGGCCAGCGCGCAAACCTCGACGATGCCGACCACATCGAGCCCGTCGTTGGAGTGATAGAAGAAGCCGAGATCGCCGATCTGCATCGCCTTCATGTTGTTGCGCGCCGCATAGTTGCGCACGCCGTCCCACTGCGTGCCGGCCTTGCCCTTCGCCTTCAGCGTTTCGAAGGAGAAGACCGAGGGCTCCGATTTGAACAGCCAATAGTTCATTGTTTTTGCTCCTCCTGGCGGCTGGAAATCAGCTACAGCGCCGCGCGTCTTTCAGACGCGCAAAGGACGCTGTGGCACTTTGATTTTGCGCATGATCCTTTCCGAAAATCGATTCCGATTTTCGGGGTCATGCGCTCGCCGGCTTGTTGAAGGTCCAATTCCATTGCCGGATTTCGACGCTTTCGAACAGCCCGGCCTTGGCGTAGGGGTCTGCTGCCGATAGCGCCTCTGCCGCGGCCAGATCGGGCGCCTCGACCACGACGAGGCTGCCGTTCGGCTTGCCGTCGACGTCGAGGAACGGACCGGCGAAGGCCAGCTTCTTCTCGCCGTTCAATCCTTCCAGGAAGGCAACGTGCTCGGGCCGCGTATCCAGCCGCACCTGCAGGCGTCCGGCCCTGTCCTTGCAAATCAAAGCAAACAGCATCTTTCCATCTCCGGATCGTTCGAGGTTACACGTCGCTTTCGGTCTTCAGCGGCCTTGTCATCAGCGCCGACACAGCCTGCCGGATGGTGATCGTGCCGTCCAGTATGGCGGCGACGGCGGCGATGATCGGCGCGTCGATCTTGCGTTCGGTGGCGATGCGGGCGGCGATCGCCGCCGTCGGCACGCCTTCGGCCAAGCGCAGCCCGGCAAGCGGCTTGCCTTGCCCCAGCGCCAGCCCGTAGGCGAAATTGCGCGACTGGGCGGACGAGCAGGTCAGCAGCAGATCGCCGAGCCCGGAAAGCCCCATCAGCGTTTCGGGCCTGGCGCCGAAGGCAGCACCGATGCGGCGCAATTCGACAAAGCCTCGCGTCACCATGGCGGCCTGGGCGCTGGCGCCGAGCCCAGCGCCGGTGACCGCGCCGGCGGCAATGGCGAAGACGTTCTTCAGCGCACCGCCGATCTCGACGCCGATGAGATCGTCGCTCGAATAGCAGCGCAGGTTCTGCGCCGAGAAGCGGGCGGCAAGATCGGCCGCCAGACCCTCGTTGCGGGCGGCGACCACCACGGCCGTCGGCAGACCCCTAGCGACGTCGGTGGCGAAGCTCGGGCCGGACAGGGCGGCGACCGGATTTTTAGGCAGGATCTCGTCGACGATCGCCGACAGCAAAGCGCCGGTGTCACGCTCGATGCCCTTGGCGCAGAGGACCAGCGGGACGTCTTTGGGCATATGGGTTTTCGCGGTGGTCAGCATGGCGCGCAGTGACTGCGCCGGCGCCACCGCCAGCACGCAGTCGGCGCCGTCGAGCGCGGCCTCGATGTCGTTTGTCGCCACGATGCCGGCCTGGAACGCGATGCCCGGCAGATAGCGCGGATTTTCGCCACGGTCGATCGCGGCGACGGTCTCCGGGTCGCGCGCATAGAGGCGGACGAAATGACCGGCTCGCAACATGGCCAGCGCCAGCGCCGTGCCCCAGGCACCGCCGCCGAGCACGGCAATGCGCCAGCCGCTTGGCGCCTTGTGCTCGCTGCCGGTCATGCCTTGGCCCCACGCCGGCCCGAACCGACCATCGGGGCAGAGATGCTGTCCAGCGGCCAGCGCGAGCGCGGCACGAAATCGGCGGCGTTTTCACCCGCGATGCCGGCGCGCAGCCGTTCGATGCCGGCCCAGGCGATCATCGCGGCATTGTCGGTGCAGAGTTTGAGCGGCGGCGCGACAAAAGCAAAGCCGGCTTTCTCGCACAGGGCTTCGAGCGTCGTCTTGATCGTCCGGTTGGCGGCGACGCCGCCGGCAACAACGAGCGCAGGCTTCAGTTCGCCTGGAAACTCCTGATGGAATCGGTTCAGCGCCCTCGCAACACGATCGTCCAGCGCAGCCGCCACCGCCGCCTGGAACGAGGCGCAGATGTCGGCGACGTCCTGGTCGCTCAATGGGGCGATGGCCGTCGCCGCCTGGCGCACGGCGGTCTTCAGCCCGGAAAAGGAGAAATCGGGCTGCGCCGAGCCTTTCATTGGCCGCGGGAAGGCGAAGCGCGCGGCGTCGCCGGTCGCCGCCGCCTTCTCGACGTTCGGTCCACCGGGATAGGGCAGGCCGAGCATCTTGGCCGTCTTGTCGAAGGCTTCGCCGAGCGCATCGTCGATGGTTGTCGCCCAGCGCTGGTAGTCGCCGACGCCGCGCACCGCGACGATCTGCGTGTGACCGCCGGAAACCAGCAGCAACAGGTAGGGAAAGTCGAGCCCGTCGGTCAGCCGCGCGGTCAGCGCATGGCCTTCGAGGTGGTTGATTGCGATCAGCGGCTTGTTTGCGGCCGCGGCAATGGCTTTCGCCGTCATCAGCCCGACGATCAGCCCGCCGACCAGGCCGGGGCCGGCAGTCGCGGCGATTGCGTCGATGTCGGCGAGTTCGACGCCCGAATCGGCGAGCGCTGCCTCGATGATGCCGTCCAGCGCCTCGACATGGGCGCGCGCGGCGATTTCCGGCACGACGCCGCCAAAGGCGGCATGCTCCTCGATCTGGCTGAGCACGATATCTGATAGGATTTTGGGTGCGCCGCCGGCGTCCAGCGCTACCACGCTGGCGGCGGTCTCGTCGCAACTCGTCTCAATGCCCAGAACGCGGATCAATTCGTCGCCATCCCTAGAGATTGTGCAACCAGCCTTTCCCCGTTAGGAGAAAGCCGGGAAAACGGCCTCAATCTGCCGGGGGTTATCACGGACGGCGCGCCATGCAAACAACCTTGAAAATCGGAACACGCGGCAGCCCGCTGGCGCTGGCGCAGGCGCATGAAACGCAGGCGCGGCTGATGGCGGCGCACGGCATGCCGGTTGAGGCGTTCGAGGTGGTCGTCATCTCGACCAGCGGCGACCGCATCCAGGACCGGCCGCTGGCGGAAGCCGGCGGCAAGGGGCTGTTCACCAAGGAGATCGAGGACGCGCTGCTGGCGCGCCGCATCGATATCGCAGTGCATTCGTCGAAGGACATGCCGACGGTGTTGCCCGACGGGCTGGAACTGGCCGCCTTCCTGCCGCGCGAGGATGCCCGCGATGCTTTCGTCGGCAAGGCGGCGAAAACGATCGCCGGATTGCCGCACGGCGCGAAGGTCGGCTCGTCGTCGCTCAGGCGCCAGGCACTGATCCGGCGGATGCGGCCGGACCTCGACGTGGTGATGTTCCGCGGCAATGTGCAGACACGGCTGCGCAAGCTCGACGAGGGCGTCGCCGACGGTACCATCCTCGCCTATGCCGGGCTGAAGCGGCTCGGGCTCGAAAATGTCGTCACCGACCTGATGCCGCTCGACACCTTTCCGCCGGCGCCTGGGCAAGGCGCGATCTGCATCGAAAGCCGCATCGGCGATCGCGATGTGGAAAAGATGCTGACGGCAATCCACGACGTGCCGACCGGGCAGGCGCTGGCCTGCGAACGCGCCTTCCTTGCGGCGCTCGACGGGTCGTGCCGCACGCCAATCGCCGGCCATGCGACGATATCGGGCGGAACGGTTTTCTTCGCCGGGCTGATCATCTCGCCGGACGGCAGGCAATCCCATGAGGTCAGGGCGGAAGGCCCGGCGCAGGATGCCGCCCGCATCGGCGAACACGCGGCCAGGACCGTGCGGGCAAAGGCCGGCGAAAAATTCTTCGACGGCTGGGCCTGACATGGTTCGCGTCCTGGTGACGAGGCCGGAACCGGGCGCCTCGCGCACGGCACAGCGGCTGCGAGACCAGGGCTATCAGCCGATCCTGCTGCCATTGACCGAAACGGTGGCTCTGCCGGTCGATGCGGACGGGATCGCAATCAGTGCCGCCGCCGTTGCGGTCACCAGCGCCAATGCTGTGCGCCATGCACCGAAGGAAATCATCGCGGCGCTGGCCGCCTTGCCCTGCCATGCAGTCGGCAGACGGACAGCGGAATCGGCCCGCACGGCGGGATTCCTGTCCGTCAGCGAAGGCCCCGGCGATGCCGAGGCGCTGGCCGATGCGCTTGCCGGCGGCTTCATGGCAAAGACGATCATCTATCTGTGCGGACGGGTGCGGTTTCCGGCGTTCGAGGCGCGGCTGAAGGCCGCGGATGTCCACGTCCGCGCCATCGAGACCTACGACACCGTTGCGCCAAGCTATTTGGACGCTGCAATCCTTGCGCGCCTGTCCGGCCAGCCGGTTGAAGCGGTGCTGCTCTATTCGGCCAAGGCGGCGGCAGCGATGCAGGCCCTGACCGAACGGCCGGCGCTGCGCGATCTTTTTGAAGAGACATGGTTTTTCGCGCTGTCCGGACGTATTGCCGCAGCCTTGGAAACTGTCGCCTCAGAAAAGCTCCGCGTTGCGCCGGAGCCCAGCGAGGAGGCACTGCTGGAGCTTTTGCGGACGTGGCGTTGACCCCGTGTCATCACGCCGCCCCTTTTCACCGCTTGGTGATGTGCTAGACCCTTCCTGAACCATCCCGAAGCGAATTTTGCGGAGCCCAAGCATGGTCAAGACGCCGAAGATGCGGCATTCGAAAAGCCGTCGCGAGCCGGTGACCATCGAGCTCGAACCGGGCGCTGTCTCGCGCGTTGCCGACGAGGATGCCGCCAACGGGCGGACCGACGAGGCGAAGGCGGAGGAAGCGGCAAACGCGTCGCAGCCGGAAGCGCCTGAAGAACCCGTGCATGCCGATCAGACCGACATCGAGCCGTGGGAACATGCCGACGCGGCCCCGCCGGCCGGCTCGGAAGAGCCGGCAGAGGGCGGCGCCAAAGGTCCCGAAGGACCCAAACCGACTTATCCGGCCGGCTCGGAGGCATCGGCGAACCGGGCCTTCGACTACAGTTTCGACGACGCATCCGCCAAGACCGGCAGCGGGACCGATGAAGCGCCAAAAGAAACCCAGATAGGGAATGAAGACATGGCAGCGCAGCCGAAGCGTGGCGGCATCAACGGCATCGCTGCCGGCATTATCGGCGGCGTCATCGCGCTCGCTGCCGCTGGAGGGCTGCAGTTTGCGGGCCTGCTCGGCGCGCCAGGAGCTGGCGATGTCTCCTCGGGCGGCGTGTCGCTCGATGGCGTCAATGGCGAAATCGCTTCGCTGAAGAGCGAGATCGCCGGGCTCAAGGACACAGCCGGCAACAGTGATGCGTCGGCCAAGGTGGACGGGCTGGCGTCGGCGCTGGATCAGGTCAAGACGGATGTCGCGGCGCTGAAGTCGGCGGTCGAGCAGGGCGGAGCAGGCGACACTGCCGGGCTTGCAGCGCTTGGCGACAAGGTCAGGCAGATCGAGACGGCGGTCGCTGCGCTTGGCCAGGCCGGCAATACGGCGCCGGCCGATCTCGGGCCACTCAACGAAAGGCTGGCCGGGCTCGACGCGGCGGTAAAATCCGCGGGTGAGACGGCGACGGCACAGGACCGCCGGCTTGCGGCGCTGGAACAGTCGGTGGCGCAGCTTTCCGGCAAGGTCGAAGCACAGGCCGGGCAGCCGAAGGTTGCGCTCGCCATCGCCGCATCGGCGCTGAAGGCAGCCCTCGACCGCGGTGCGCCATTCGCCGCCGAACTCGAAACCTTTGCGGCGATTTCACCGGATGCGCCAGAGATCGCAGGCTTACGTGCCTACGCCGAAAAGGGCGTTCCGACCCGTGCGGAGATCGCCGCCGAAATGCCTGCCGCCGCCAATGCCATGGTCGCTGCCTCCGAGCCCGTCGACCAGAATGCCGGCTTCCTGCAAAGCCTGCTGTCGAGCGCCGAATCGCTGGTCAAGGTCAGGCCGATCGGTGCCGTCGAAGGCGCTGGTGCTCCGGAAACCGTCGCCCGCGTGGAGGTGGCGGTCAACCAGGGCGACTACGCCAAGGCGCTCAGCGAATACGATACGCTGCCCGAGGCGGTGAAGGCTGCCGGCGCCGATTTTGTCGGCAAATTGAAGGCGCGGACCGAGGTCGAGAAGCAGGTCGACGCGCTGATATCAGGTGCGATGAAGGCGTGAGGAAAACCCGATGATTCGCATTCTGCTTTTCCTCGCCGTCGTTTTCGCGCTCGGCCTGGGTTTCGCCTGGTTGGCCGACCGGCCGGGCGAGATGGTCGTCACCTTCAGCGGCTATCAGTACCAGGTCAGCCTGATGGTGGCGGCGGTGGCGGTTGTCGCCGTGGTTGCCGCGGTGATGATCGTCTGGTGGCTGCTCAAGGCGCTGTGGAACAGTCCCTACACCATCTCGCGTTATTTCCGCGTGCGCCGTCGCGATCGTGGCTATCAGGCACTGTCGACCGGCATGATCGCCGCCGGCGCCGGTGACGGGGCGCTTGCCCGCAAGAAGACCAAGGAAGCGGCAAAGCTGATCCGCTCCGACCAGGAGCCGCTGATCCATCTGCTCGAGGCGCAAGCCTCGCTGCTCGAAGGCGACCACGAGGGTGCGCGCGAAAAGTTCGAGACCATGCTCGACGATCCGGAAATGCGGCTGCTCGGCCTGCGTGGTCTTTATCTCGAGGCCGAGCGCCTCGGCGATCGCAACGCAGCGCGGCACTATGCCGGCCGCGCCGCGGTGATGGCGCCGCAGCTGGCCTGGGCCGCCGAATCGACGCTGGAAGACCTGACCGGGCGCGGCGACTGGGACGGCGCGCTGAAACTGGTCGACGCGCAGAAATCGACGCGCCAGATCGAGCGCGACGCCGCCAACCGGCGTCGCGCCGTGCTGCTCACCGCAAAGGCGCAGTCGCTGATCGACAGTGATCCCAATGCCGCCAAAACCGCTGCTCTCGAGGCCAACCGGCTGCGGCCGGATTTCGCCCCGGCGGCGGTCGTCGCAGCCAAACTGCTGTTCAGGCAGAACGACGTGCGCAAGGGCGCGAAGATACTCGAAGCGGCGTGGAAAGCCGAGCCGCATCCGGAGATCGCCGAGCTTTACACACACGCTCGGCCGGGCGATGCCGTGCTCGACCGCCTGAACCGGGCGAAGAAGCTGCAGGAGATGAAGAAGAACCACGCCGAATCCTCGCTGGCGGTGGCGCGCGCCGCGCTCGACGCGCAGGACTTTTCAACCGCCCGGAAAGAGGCCGAGGCGGCCATTCGCATGGATCGCCGCGAAGGCGCCTATCTGCTTCTGGCCGACATCGAGGAGGCCGAGACCGGCGATCAGGGCAAGGTGCGGCAGCTTTTGTCCAAGGCAGTGCGTGCACCGCGCGATCCGGCCTGGGTTGCCGACGGCGTCGTCTCCGAACGCTGGGCGCCGGTGTCGCCGATCACCGGCAAGCTCGACGCCTTCGAGTGGCGGGCGCCGATGGAGCGGCTCGGCCAGCTCATCGACAGTGACGAGGACGCGCCGGACGCCGCGGTGCCGACCATTGCGGCGCCCATCAAGCCGGCAAAGGAAAATGTGATCGAGCTGAACCCCGCTGGTTCGGCCGAAAGACCGGCCACCGCGACGGCATCGGAAAGCGGCGAAGACGATGTTACGCCGGTCACCGCGACGGATGCGGAAGCCGTCGAACCGGCGGAGGAACTGGCCCGGCGGCCCGACGACCCCGGCGTCGATCCGGACGACGAAGACCAAAAATCACCACGCAAATTTCGATTGTTCTGATTTGGCTGAGCTTGCTAGTTTTGGCCGATGGGAAGTAAGAATCACATGTTCGAACGAGTTCTGTCGTTTCTGAAGGACCTGCCGGCAGCTGGCAGCGCCCGCAACGACGCCGATGATCCGCGCGTTGCCGCATCCGCCCTTCTCTACCATGTGCTGAGTGCCGACGGCGTGCGTCAGGATGCCGAATGGGATCGGTTCAAGGCAGTTCTGGCGGAAAGCTATTCGATCAGCGGCGACGAACTCGACGCGCTTGCCGCTGCCGGCGAGCGGGCCGACAATGAGGCGATCGACCTCTACGCCTTCACCAGCGTGTTGAAGCGCCAGCTCGATCTAGACGCGCGAAAAGCCTTCATCGGCCTGATGTGGGAGATCGTCTATGCCGATGGCGAATTGCACGAACTCGAGGACAATATCGTCTGGCGGGTCGCCGAGCTGATCGGCGTCGAACGCCACGACCGCGTCGAGGCACGCCGCAAGGCGGCCGCCGAAGCGCCGGGCGCCACTGGAACGTCGAGCGACGAATAGACGGGATCCCGATGCCATCCACGCCGAGGCCGAGACCAAAAATCCTGATCGTGCTGCATCAGGAGAGTTCGAGCCCCGGGCGCGTCGGCCACATGCTTATCGAGGAGGGCTTCGACCTCGATCTCCGCTGCCCGCCGCTCGGCGACACCTTGCCGGAAACACTGGACGGTCACGCCGGAACCGTGGTGTTCGGCGGACCGATGAGCGCCAATGACGATGACGATTTTGTCCGCCGAGAGACCGACTGGCTGAAAGTTCCGCTCAGGGAGAACCGGCCGTTGCTCGGCATCTGCCTCGGCGCGCAGATGCTGGTCAACCACCTTGGCGGCAAGGTCGAGGGTCATGGCGAGGGGCTGGTCGAGATCGGCTGGTATCCGCTGAAGGCGACGGAGGACGGCAAGAAGCTGATGCACTGGCCTGAGATGGTCTACCAGTTTCACCGCGAGGGCTTCTCGCTGCCGAAGGACGCGACGCTGCTGGCGACGGCCGAAACCTATCCCAACCAGGCCTTTCGTTATGGCGACAATGCCTGGGGCATCCAGTTCCATGGCGAATTGACCAGGGCGATGATGCAGCGCTGGGTGGTTCGCGGCGCGCATCGCTTCGAGTTGCCCGGCGCGCAGCCCGGCCGCGATCATCTCGGCGGCCGGCTGATCTGGGACATGCATCTCAAACGCTGGCTCGGCGAATTCCTGCAGACGATTTTCGGCAAGCCCGCACTGTCCTGATGTCGTGCGACAGCAGTCTGCTGTGGCCTGCCGGTTCGACCGAAGCAGGACGTCATTGTCGACGTCAGACCGGCAGCCCGTTCTGCTTTCGCAGGCTCTTGTCGAATGCGGATGCCGGGACGAAACGGCGCAGGAAACTGACCTGGCGCGCCATTTTTCCCGCCGCATAGCGCCTCCTCGGAACGGATTCGGTCGCTGCTTTCAAGACCGTCTCGGCTACGATTTCGGGAGCATCGCCTGTTTCGATTGCTTTGCGCAGGATCGCATCCATGCCAGCGCGCGCAGCGTCATAGATATCAAGCAACTGGTCCGGCCTTGCGAGATTTTCCTCAAACGACGTCCGGGTATAGGCGGGCTCGACCAGCACGACGCGAATTCCGAAAGGGCGCAGTTCGTGGTCGAGCGATTCGGAATAACCTTCGATGGCATGTTTGGTCGACGCATAGAGCGCGGAATAGGGTGCTGGGATTAACCCCAATACTGAACTCAAATTGACGATCCTGCCCGTTCCTTGACGGCGCATTGTCGGCAGGACCGCGTTGGTCACGCGGAGTACCCCGAAGACGTTCACGTCGAACAGCGCCCGAGCCTGAGTGGTCGAGGACTCCTCTGCGCCGCCGAGCAGGCCGATGCCGGCATTGTTGACGAGCAGGTCGATACGCCCGGCTTCGGCCAACACGTCATCGACCAGTTTCGCCACCGACGCGTCATCGGTGACGTCGCAGGTCAGCATGGTAATGCCGTCGGATCGTTCGGCGACCGCGCGACGGCTGGTGCCGAACACGCGAAAGCCGGCGGTTTGCAAAGCAATGGCCGTTGCGCGCCCGATGCCGGTGGATGCCCCTGTCACCAGGGCGACGCCAGGATTGGTCTTGTTCATGGAAGTCACTTCTTTCTTTGTGTTGGATTGGCGGCTGCAGGCATGCGCGCCAAATGGAGATGTGGCGCACGCCCCGGCGATCCGATGAGCGGCATTACTCGGCAAGGGCCCCAGTTCGCTGATTGGACACCGACCCCAGCTCGGTGACGGTAAGCTTGTCGCCGGCGCGCGAAATCTCGAGGCTTTGCTCCGGTTCGCCCAATTTCCGCGGCACGGATATCGTAGCCGACTGCCCTTCGGCGAGCGTGGCCGAGAAGCGCACCGGGAGCCCGGCCTCACCATCGGCTATCGTTTCGATCACCCGATAGCCGTCATTTTCGTCGGTGTAGTGCAAGACGCCGGGAAAACCGCCGAGATCGATACTCTCCCCGGCCATGACCGACAGCTCGCCGGCATGCAACGGAGACGCGGCCAGGAAGAATGCCGCCACGCCACCGATGAGGTTGATCATTGCGACGCTCCGATTGGATGATGCCGTTCTCGGCCGGCCCGCGGCGACATGATGTGTCGATTGCACGCGCTGACGGTTGCGTTCGGGATGGGGGACGCCAAGGTTGGTCCTGTTCATGGAAGTCACTCCTTTCTTTGTGCTGGATTGCATTTCAAAAGGACGTTACTATCATTTCGATATGAAGTAACTATCAAAATGATATGAACATGAAGAATCTTTCCGATGCCTTTTGTCCGATCGCCCGCGGCCTGACCTGCGTCGGCGATGCGTGGAGCATGTTGATCCTTCGCGACGCGAGCCTGGGCCTCACCCGCTTCGACGAATTCCGGAAAAGTCTGGGCATCGCCCCAACCATCCTGACCCGGCGGCTGGCGACGCTGACGGAGGAGGGACTTCTGGAAAAGCGACGCTACTCGGAGCGGCCTCCGCGCGATGAGTACGTGCTGACCGCCGCCGGACGCGATTTCTTGCCGGTGCTGATCTTACTGGGTGCGTGGGGAAACCAGTACCGTGGCGAAGGCAGGTTGGCGCGATACATCGACGCTGAGACAGGAGCAGAAATCGAGCCGGTGGCCGTGGATGCCGTCACAGGGGCAAAGATCGGCACCCGCGCGATTCGCGTTGCTACACCCGAATAGCATCCTTCCCGATCGATGAGAGCTGAGACGTGGCGGGGTCATTCGGAGTTCGCGGGCCGCGCCTGGATCAGTATGCCCTGGATCAGTTTCGCCCGTTGAGGTGGCGCACCTTGCGCAGTTGCGGGAACAGCACCGCCCACAGCCCGGCGACAACGACTGCCCCGACGCCGCCGATCACCACCGCGGGCACGGTGCCGATCAATGCCGCCATGGTGCCGGCGCGAAATTCGCCGAGCTCGTTGGAGGCGCCGACGAAAACCTGATTGACGGCGTTGACGCGGCCGCGCACCTGGTCCGGCGTCCACAGCTGGATCAGCGTCTCTCTGATGTAGACGCTGAACATATCAGTGGCGCCGAGCAAGGCGAGCGCTGCGATCGACAGCCAGGTGATGGTGGAGAGGCCGAACAGCACGGTAGAGGCGCCGAACAGCGCGACGAAGCCGAGCATGACCACGCCGGCATGGTTGCGGATCGGATGTCCGGCCAGCCAGATGGCAACGCAGATGGCGCCGATGCCCGGTGCCGAGCGCAACAGTCCCAGACCCCATGGGCCGAGTTCGAGGATGTCGCGCGCGTAGACCGGTAGCAGTGCCGTGGCGCCGGACAAAAGCACGGCGAACAAATCGAGCGAAATGGCGCCGAGCACGATCTTTTCGCTCCAGATATAGCCGAAGCCGGCAAACAGGGTCTGCATCGTCGGCCTGTCGGTTTCGCTGCGCTGGGCAGGCTTCGGGATAGTAAAGACCAGCACCGCGGCGACAAACATCAGAACGGCTGCGGTGCCGTATGCCGCTTCCGCTGAAAGCCCGTAGAGCAAGCCACCGGCGACCGGTCCGACGACGGTCGCCGTCTGCCAGGCTGACGAATTCCAGGCGATCGCGTTGCCGAAATCCTCAGGTGGCACGAGGTTGGCGAACAGCGACGCTGCCGCCGGTCCGAAGAAGGCGCGCGCGATGCCGAACATGGCGAGCACGCCGAAGATCAACCCCGGCCCGCTAAGGCCGCGCAGCGTCAGGAGCAGCAGCGCCAACGCGCAGATCGCCTCCAGCAGTGCGGTCAGCGCCATGATCAGGCGGCGGCCGAAACGGTCGGCGACCACCCCGGTGACCAACACCAGCAGCAGCGAAGGCAAGAACTGGACAATGCCGACAAGGCCGAGATCGAATGGATCGCGGGTCAGGTCGTACATCTGCCAGCCGACGGCGACGGATACGATCTGGGTGGCGAATGTGGAGAGGAAGCGTGCCGCCCAATAACTCAGGAAGGGTTTGTGGCGGAAGGCGGCATAGCGCCGGTCGGGCGATGTCTGTTCGGCTGTCATTGTGAATGGCCCCGACGAGATTGTGTATCGGCCGGCGGGGCTCTTCCACGAAGGGCGCTGGTCCAACCACAGCGCTTTTAGCGCAGTTCGGTGCGGGGCGCGCGCAAAAATCGGCTCTGGATCGAGGATTTCCGGGCTACCATGCTAATTGCATGGGGGCAAACGCGCTCGGCGGAGGTGGAGAGGCTATTGGGCGCGCAGGTCGAGTTCCTTCGCGCCCTCTGACTCGCCAATCTTTGAAGCTTGCGTTTGCCGGGCTTCGAACGACGTGTCAGACCGTGGCTTTGGGCTTCCTGGCCTTCTTGACCGGCGCCGGCGGGGCGGCCTTGCGGCCAAGGCCGATCGCCTTCGCCAGTTGCGAGCGCGAGGCCGCATAATTGGGGGCAACCATCGGATAGTCGGCAGGCAAGCCCCATTTGGCGCGGTAGGCATCCGGCGTCAGCCCGAAATGAACGCCGATATGGCGCTTCAGGGATTTGAACTTCTTGCCGTCTTCGAGACAGATGATGTAGTCCGGCGTCACCGATTTCTTAGGATTGACGGCGGGGATCAGCGGCGCTGCCACCGGAGCGGCGGGTTGTCCGAGTCCACTTATCGACGCGCTGACGCTGGCGATGAGATCGCCGAGGCCGGAAGCGGGCAAGCGGTTCTTCTCGACGTAAGCGGACACGATGTGAGCGGTCAGCTCGAGAAGGTCGATGTCCTTGCGGGCCTTGTTGCTGTCGTCGGTCAATCTATTTTCTCCGTTAGTGGGGTCGCAGAATTCCTAGTCGGCAAATCTGCGTAACGCAATGACGCCGCACCACGCCACACATTATTTTGAATAACAATACTAACGCCCGGGCCAGATCAACAGGTCTGATCCCAAACCATTATAATATCAGATAATCAGGGATTTGTCGCGCCACAGTCGAAATCCCCCTTCGAAGGCGCGTGTGTTGTCGCCGCGCCTGCAACCGGCAGGCAATTCGTCTAACTCGTCGACATTGCCACCGCCGATGACCACATAGTCAGGCTGCATGGCGGCGCGCAGCCGCTCGACGACGTCGAAGACGTGTTTGCGCCACTTCTTCTTGCCGCGCTTTTCAAGACCGCGTTCGCCGACATAGTCCTCGAAGCTGCCGCCCTTCTTGTAGGGAAGATGCGCGAGCTCCATCGGCTGGGCGACGTTGTCAACGATCATCGCCGCACCCAGGCCTGTTCCCAGACCCAGGAACAGCATGCGCCCGCCTTCATAGCTGCCGACTGCCTGCATCAGCGCGTCATTGACGATTTTCACCGGTTTACCGAACTGCGTTGCAAAGTTGCATCCGACCCAGCCCTTGCCGAGATTGGCGGGGTCGGTCAGCGGCCTGTTGTGGTGCACCGGGCCGGGATAACCCATCGAGATGACGTCATAGGGCAAGCCATCGGCGAGCGTCTGCACGGTCGCGATCATCTGCTGCGGCGTCAGGCCGGGTCCGGAATCGGCCCTGCGCTCCTCGCCGCCGGCGCTGGTGAGGATCTTGACGTGGGAGCCGCCAATATCGATCGCAAGCACGATGTTTTCGCTATCCGGTGCCGACTTCTTCGCCGTTTTGGCCATTGCGTCGCCTCTCGAGATCATTTCGCCGGATTGATCCAGCCGTTTGGTGGTCCGAATCCGGCCATCGCATCGGCAGGACCCCATGTCCCCGGCTCATAAAGCTGCGGCGGCGTGGTGTCGCCAAGCACCGGGCCGACGATCCGCCAGGCGAGTTCGCTGGCGTCCTGGCGGGTGAACAACTGGCCGTTGCCGTTCATGGCGTCGCCGATCAGCCGCTCATAGGGCGGCATGTCGCCCTTGCTGTCGTCGAGCGCGGTGAGTTCGACCTGCTCGCCGATCATATCGTCACCGGCGGCTTTGCGTTGGGCGCCAATCGAGATCGCTACCTGTGGGTCAATGCGGAAGCGCACATAGTTTGCGTCGCCCGGTTTGATCGGGTCGAAGACGTCGAGCGGCGGCCGCTTCAGCCGGACAATGACCTCGGTGGCGTGCACCGGCATTGATTTGCCGGCGCGGATGAAGAAGGGCACGTCCTGCCAGCGCCAGGTGTCGACGAAAAACCGCACCGCCGCGAACGTCTCGACCGGCGAGTTTGGCGCGACGCCCGGCTCGCTGAGATAGCCTTTGAATTGGCCGCGCACGACATCGTCTTTGGTCAGCGTCCGGATCGCCCGCAGCACCTGTACCTTCTCGTCGATCAGATCGTCGGCCGAGCGACCAACGGGCGGCTCCATGGCAAGCAGCAGCAGGATGTTGAGCAGGTGGTTCTCGATGACGTCGCGGATGCAGCCGACCTCGTCGTAGAAGCGGCCACGGCCCTCGACACCGAAATTCTCGGCCATGGTGATCTGGACGCTCTCGACGAAATTGCGATTCCAGATCGGCTCGAGGAAGGAATTGGCGAAGCGGAAATAGAGCAGGTTCTGAATCGCCTCCTTGCCGAGATAATGGTCGATGCGAAAGATCGACTGTTCGTCGAACACCAGGTGCAGGACCCGGTTCAGCCAGCGCGCCGATTGCAGATTGTGGCCGAAAGGCTTTTCCACCATCAGGCGCGCGCCCTGGGCCGCGCCCGACTGTTCCAGCCCCTGGATGACCGTCTCGAACATGGTCGGCGGCACCGCGAGATAGTGCAGCGGGTGCTGCGCGGTTCCGAGCGCGCTTTTCAGCTTCTCGAATGTCGCGGCGCTACGGTAGTCGCCGCTGACATAGCGAAGCAGCGAGGCTAGTTTCGCGAAGATCTTTTCGTCGACCTTGCCGATAGCCTTGACGATGCCGTCGCGGGCGCGCGCCTGCAGCTGCTTCAGGTCCCAGGCCTCGAAAGCGACGCCGATCACCGGCTCGATCAGCGTTCCCTTGGCGACCATGGCGTAAAGTGCCGGGAAGATCTTCTTGTGGGCGAGGTCGCCGGTCGCCCCGAAAAGCACCAGCGTGTCGGACCGTTCCTGGTTCATGAGCGTGCCTTCCCTGTCACGAGCCGGTCTTCGGCTTTTCGACATGGCCACCGAAGGCGTAGCGCATGGCGGACAGCAGCTTGTCGGCGAATTCGGATTCGCCTTGCGAGGAGAACCGGTCGAACAGGGCCGAGGACAGAACCGGCGCCGGCACGCCGGTGTCGATCGCCGCCTTCAGCGTCCAGCGGCCTTCGCCGGAATCCGAAACCCGTCCGCCAAACTGCGTCAGGGCCGAGTCGGCCTTCAACGCGCCGGCCGTCAGATCGAGCAGCCATGAGCCGATGACGCTGCCATGCCGCCAGACCTCGGCAACCTGGGCGATATCGATGTCGAACTGGTAGTATTGAGGGTTTTCCAATGGACTGGTTTCAGCGTCGGCCGTCCGCTGTCCCATGCCTGCATTCGCCGACCTCAGGATGTTCATGCCCTCGGCATAGGCGGCCATGACACCGTACTCGATGCCGTTGTGGACCATCTTGACGAAATGGCCGGCGCCGCTCGGTCCGCAGTGGAGATAGCCGAAGGGGGCGGTTCCTGCATCCTTCCCAGGGGCGGGCACCCCGGCGTCGGCGCCCGGCGCCAGGGTGGCGAAGACCGGATCGAGATGCTGGACCGCGCTGTCGGGGCCGCCGATCATCAGGCAATAGCCGCGCTCGAGGCCCCAGACTCCGCCGCTGGTGCCGACATCGACGTAGTTCAGGCCTTTCAATGCCAGGCGCGCTGCATGGTCGACAGCCTCGTGATAATAGGAATTGCCGCCGTCGATGATGATGTCGCCCGGCTCCATCAGGTCGGCCACCTGGTCGACGATCCGGCTGGTGATCGCCGCCGGCAGCATTAGCCAGGCGCTGCGCGGCTTGGTCAGCTTGCCGACGAACTCCTCCATCGAAGCCGCTCCGATCGCGCCAGCCGTCACAAGGGCGGCGACGCTGGCCGGGTTGATGTCGTAGACCACGCATTCGTGGCCATCGCGCAGCAGGCGCCGCACCATGTTGGCGCCCATCCTGCCCAGTCCCATCATTCCGATCTGCATGTTTCTCGTCCTGGTTGTTGAGGGATAGAAGATCTATTGGTTATCCAGCTTGTCGATACCGATGGAAAAGTCGACCTTCTCCCAACAGCCGGCATCGGGCCAGAAAAAAGTAAAGACGATCGTATTGCCCGGTGGAATATCGGCAACGGGCAGGTCCGTGAGATGGATGCCGAAGGCATTCTCGGTCGTCTCGGCATCATGGACGGTTGCCCAACCGTCGCTGCTCCAATGCACCACCGCCCGGGCCAGCAGCTCGAGGCGCAGCATCTTGCCAGCGGGCATGGTGCGGAGCTTGTGGTTGAAGCGCCATGTCCGGCGCGGCGCCACGGTCCTGTCCTCGATGTAGCGCTTCACGCCTTGCGGCGGCATGTCGAAGACCGCGCCGTCGCTGAGCGAACGCAGCAGCTTGATATGCTCCGAATGCGCCCAGACCAGCGGCATGGCGCTGCCCGTCGGTCCACCGTGCCGCAGTTCGCGTTCCGGCATGTCGGGACCATCCCAGACCTGCTCGGGCAGCAGGCCGCCAGGCCCGGCTGAGGCTTCGAACGTCTCGAGCAGGCTCGCCGCTTTGTCCTTGCGCCCAGCCGCCAGTTCGTAGTGGGCGCGCTCGCCGACCAGCAGCGGCCAGGGCCGGCCCTGGCCGGTTCCATCGAAGGGCGCGCCGTCGGCGTGCTCGCCATAGCCGTCGCCGGTATAGCGATACCAGACAGGCCCCTGCGGCAGGTCGCAGCGCAGCCGCGCGTCGATGACCTTGACCGTGTCGACGATGCGCGGATCGTCGGCGGCCCTGAGGCCGAAGCGGACGAGCGCCAGCGCATCCGGGCTGACGATCGCCTCGGCCGGCCGGTCCGCGTCGCCGGGCGGCCGGTTCTTGATCGGCACATAACCATCCTTCGGCGAGGCCGCACCGGCGGTGTCGGGCGGAGCGATGCGGACGTAATAGCCTTTGACACCGACCTCTTCGCCGAGTGGAGTGCCGGTGACATAGGTCCAGCGCTCGATCTGGTCGTTCCAGACATCGGCGGTTTCCCGCAGATAATTTGCCGGCTCTGCTTTGCCGCAAGTTTCGAACATGTCGGCCGCGGCCAGCAGAGCGGCGACCTCGACGGCCAGCGTGAACGGGCTGTAGCCGGCATCCTCTTCCCAGCGGTCTTCGCCGGTGGCCGGACCGTTGCGCACGACGTAGGAAGCGGCGCGCTCGACCATCGGCATGAAGGAGCGCAACGCGGCGTCTGCCAGATGCCCAGCCCGGCGCAGCGCGTCTGCGAGCAGCAGTGGAAACGCGCATTCGTCCATCTGGATGCCCGGCCAATAGGCTGATCCGTCGAGCCAGGCGTTCTGCGGCCAATGCCCATCCGGCTGCTGGATCGAGCGGAGATAGGCGAGGATCTCAAGCGCTTGCGCCGGATCGCCGGCGGCGAGGAAGCCGCCCGCGGTTTCGACCAGGTCGCGCGGCCAGACCAGGTGATAGCCGCCGAGATCGTCGTCGCCCATGCTGAAGCCCCAGGGAATCGACAGGCTGGCGACGGCCGCTCCGGTGGATGAGCGGTGTGTCGCCAGAACCGCCGTGCTGACGCGATAGGTGTTTATCCCTGCTATATGCCGGTCCAACGGCAGCAAGCTAGCCTGCCAATCCCGCCATTTCTCGACATACGATTTGGCCGCGGGCTCAAAACCCCACTTCAGGCTGGCCGAGGCATTTTCCGCCGCCTCCTGCGGCGTCGTTCCGAAACCCAGCGCCAGCAACGCCTTCTGGTTCGCAGCCGAAAAGCCGATCTCGCCGGTCAGCGCGACATTGCCGTCTTCAGCCCTCCGGCAGGCCGGGTCGAGCCGGCCGTCACGACGAAGTTGCCGCCAGCCGTCGGAGACACCGACATAGCCGGCCGAGCATGCAACCCAGGGTAGCGACGGGGCCAGCGCCAGGCAAACGCCACGCCCGGATGCAAACAGGACAGGCTTTCCCTTGTAGTCGCCGACCCAAGCGGTGTTGGCCATGCCGGCGTTGACCAGATGTGGCGCCAGCAGCGCGTAGACGCGGTGGTCGGCAACAGTGCCACTCAGCGGCGTGAAGCTGATTTCCTGCAGCAAAGCGGGACGTTCCGGATCCGTAACGATATGCTTTTCGATCCGGTAGGTGCCATCGGCGGCGGTGTTGACCAGCCTGTAGGCGGGCACTCCATCCTCGAACGGCTCGACGCTGTGCACGGCATCGCGCTTTTCTTCCGAGAAATAGCCGCCGGGGCCGGTGACGACCAGCCCCATGTCGCGGGTGCAGGCGCTGTCGAGGCCGGGATAATAGACCTCGTTGAGAATGCCGTGGCTGATCGTGAACCAGATAGGGCAGGCCGGAGACAGCGCGGTTCCGACCCCGCTCTTGGCGCTTGACGTCCAGCGCGCCGGAATTCCGGGTGCGCCCAGCGCATCAGTCGGCCTCGCTGCCATCTCGATTTCGGTCTCCTGCCCCACCCCTAGACCAGGAGCCGAAGCCTTTTCAATCATTGCACCGCAAGTTGATCGTCAAACCGTCACCGATCGCTGTTGACAAGTGCGCCCTTCTAAATTTGTCTGACAATATTGAAACGAGGGTCGTCATAACAGCCACCAGCAGCCAACAACGACCAGCAATCCATGGGAGGATAACATATGAAGAAGATACTCGTCTTGAGTGCCCTTGCGGCGATGCTCGCGTCAGGCACCGCGTTTGCCGACACCAGCGACAAGAAGATCGCCTTTTCCAACAATTATGCCGGCAATTCGTGGCGACAGGCGATGCTCGACAGCTATGCCATCGTCACCAAGAAGGCGGTCGCCGACGGGGTGGTCGCAGCCGCGGACATCTTCACGACGGCCGACAAGGAGGTGCCGACCCAGGCAGCCCAGGTGCAGAACCTGATCCTGCAAGGCTATGACGCCATCGTCATCAACGCCGCCTCGCCGGACGCGCTCAACGGCGCCATCAAGCAGGCCTGCGACGCCGGCATCGTCGTCGTCTCCTTCGACGGCATCGTCACCGAGCCCTGCGCCTACCGCGTGGTCGTCGACTTCAAGGACATGGGCAGGCAGGAAGTCGAGCAGATGGCCAAATTCCAGCCCAAGGGCGGCAATCTGCTGGAAATCCGCGGCCTTGCCGGCACCTCGATCGATGACGCCATCCATGCCGGAATTCTGGAAGGCGTCGCCGCTCATCCCGAATTCAAGATCGTCGGTTCGGTAACCGGCGACTGGGATCAGACCACAGCACAGAAGGCGGTCGCGACGATCCTGCCATCGCTGCCGGAAATCGTCGGCGTCGTCGATCAGGGCGGCGACGGCTATGGCGCGGCGCAAGCCTTCGCCGCAGCCGGCAAACCACGTCCGACCATCATCATGGGCAACCGTCAGGACGAGCTGCAATGGTGGAAGGAACAGAAGGACAAGGACGGCTACCAGACCTGGTCGGCGTCCATCGCGCCGGGCGTATCGTCGCTGGCCTTCTGGGTGGCGCAGCAGGTGCTCGACGGCCGCACTGACGTCCCGCATGATCTCTTGGTGCCCTACCTCGCCTTCACCCAGGATGATTTCGAGGCTGCGCTGCCGAAAATCCCTAAGGGTGGTGTCGCCAGCCACGAATACACGCAGGAAGACGCCATCGCGGCGATCAAAGCCAACATCAAGTGAGCGTGGCACGTTGCCAACTGCATCGCCAACTGGATATCGCTAGGGATGCCTAGGGGTAACGCAGACATCGTCAGGCTGGACGGCGCCGAAAAACATTTCGGCGCCGCCAATATCGACATCATCAGACTGGACGGCACCGAAAAACGTTTCGGCGCCGTCAGGGCGCTCGCCGGCGTCGACTTCCACGTTGGTGCCGGCGAATGCGTCGGCCTCGTCGGCCACAATGGCGCGGGCAAGTCGACGCTCATGCATATGGTGGCGGGCACGCTCCTGCCCGACAGCGGTCGGATCGCGGTGCGTGGCGCCATCGAGGACAATTATTCGGTGCCTCGCGCGCAACAGCTCGGCATTCGTTGCGTATTCCAGGAACTCTCGCTGTGCCCGAACCTCAGCGTTGCCGAGAACACGCGTATCAACCACCCGGCGCTGCGCGGTTTTGGCTGGCGGCGCAAGGCGGCCGATCTTATTGCCGCCAAGCTCGACGAGATATTCCCGGGCCACAGCATCTCCGCCTCCGATATCGCCAGCGACCTTTCCATTGGCAGGCGGCAGATGGTCGAGGTGGCGCGTGCCTTCACGGTGACGCAGGATCCGCTCGAACTGGTCATCCTCGACGAGCCGACATCCTCGCTCGACGCGCATACGGCCGGCCAGTTGCTGGCCTTCGTCAGGCGCTTTGTCGCCGGGGGCAAGAGCTGTATCCTGATCTCGCATGTTCTGGCCGAGGTGCTCGGAAATGCCGACCGCATCGTGGTGATGCGCGACGGCAAGGTCGTTGCGTCAGACGCGGCGAAGGCTTTCGACCGCGACAGGCTGGTGACGACCATGGGGGGAGCGGAAGCGCGTGAGAAGATCGCGGCCGAAATCGCGACCCAAAAGCCGGAGACCGGTCCGTTACGGGTCCGGGCCCGGCCGGCGCGGCAAGAGGACGGCAACGAACTTGTGGCGCATGCAGGCGAGATCATCGGCCTTGCCGGGCTTGCCGGCCATGGACAGACCGACCTGCTGCTCGCGATCTTCGCCGCCGCTGCCCGCGCCAAAACCGGCTTCGAGGTCACCGCGCCGGTGGCGCTGGTGGCCGGCGACCGCCAGTCTGACGGGATCTTTCCGCAATGGTCGATTGCGCAAAATATCGGCATCCGTTCGCTGGCGCGATTGCGCAACGGCCTGCTGATCTCGCCGCAGCGCGAAGCCGAGCTCGCAACTTTTTGGCAAAAAAAGATCGGCATCCGCACGCCCGACATGAACAACAACATCTATTCGCTGTCCGGCGGCAACCAGCAGAAGGCCTTGTTTGCCCGGGCGCTCGGCTCCGACGCGAAGATCGTGCTGATGGACGACCCGATGCGCGGCGTCGATATCGGCACCAAGCTCGAGGTATACGACCTTGTGCGCGAAGAGGCTGGCCGCGGCCGTACCTTCCTCTGGTACACCACGGAAACCGAAGAGCTCGACAATTGCCACCAAGTCTATGTCTTCAAGAACGGCCGGATCGTCGCCAACCTTGGTCGCGACGAGCTGACGGAGGAAAAGATCATCCAGTCCTCGTTCGGCGATGCGGCCTGAGATGACGGCAGCACCCGTCGAGACCGGCATCAAAAGTTTCTCCGAGCGCGGCAGGCTGGCGCGGGCGCGCCTGTTGCGCGGCCTGCTGCCGGCATTGTCGCTAGTGCTGGTACTGCTGGCGATCGCCTGGCTCAATCCGCGCGCCATCAGCTATTTCGGCTTCAGCCTGATGCTAAACCTGGCGATCCCGATCGCCCTGGCGACGATCGCGCAGATGTTCGTCATTGCCGGCAACGAGCTGGACCTGTCGATCGGCACCTTCGTCGGTTTCGTCGGCTGCGTCACGGCGACGTGGCTGAAGGAGGCGCCGCTGGTCGGTGTCTTGATCCTCCTAGGGTCGATCGGCGTCTATGCGCTGCTCGGGGCGCTGATCCATCTGCGCAATTTGCCATCAATCGTGGTGACGCTCGGCATGAGTTTTGTCTGGCAGGGTCTGGCCATCCTCATCCTGCCGAAGCCCGGCGGCAAGGCGCCGGACTGGCTGCTGTCGCTCATGGCCTTCAAGCCGCCTTTCATTCCGTTTCCGATCATTGCGGCGCTGCTGATTGCCGCGGTCGTCCATTTCGGGCTGATGCGCACCTCGTATGGTGTGATCCTGCGCGGCTCGGGCGGCAATGCCGCGGCCCTCGGCCGTGCCGGCTGGTCGCTGCTCAAGACCAAGGTCGTGCTGTTCGCGTTGACCGGCCTGTTCGGCGTTTTGTCCGGCATGGCCCTGATCGGCATCACCACCTCGGCCGATGCAAATATCGGCAATGGCTACACGCTGCTTTCAATCGCCGGCGTCATCCTCGGCGGCGGCGAATTCGTAGGCGGCCGGGTATCGCCGATTGGCGCGGTGATCGGCGCGCTGACGCTGGCGCTCGCCGCCTCGCCGCTGCTGACCTTCATGCACATCCCGCCCGACTGGCAGGTGGCCGCCAATGGCGCCATCCTCATCATTGTGCTGGCGGCCCGGGTGCTGATCAGCCGCAGGGAGAGGTGAGCGATGGCGTCGTTGCGACTGCTGCTCGCCAAACCCTGGATCTGGTCCTTCATCGGCGCGCTGCTGGTGTGGCTGGCGACGGTCACCTTCACCGGCGGATATGGCGGCGGCGGCATGATCACGGCAGCACTTTCGCTCGCCGTCTTCACTGTCATCGTCGGTGTCGGCCAGATGTTCGTGATCACGCTCGGGCCCGGCAATGTCGACCTGTCGCTGCCCGCCAATATCGGCCTCGCCAGCGCCGTCGCCATGAAGGTGATGGACGGCAATGACCAGATGATCGCCGTCGGGCTGCTGGCGGCGCTGGCCTGCGGCATGGCGATCGGCGCCGTCAATTATCTCTTGATCTGGGCGCTGCGCATTCCGCCGATCATCGCCACGTTGTCGGCGAGCTTCATTATCCAGTCGATCGACATCAGCTATGGCCGCGGCTTGCAGATCAAGCCGCCGCCGGGCTTTGCCAATTTCACCAATTGGCAGATTCTTGGTATTCCGGTGCTGGCGATCCTCACCGTGCTGTTCACCATCGGTGCTGCGATCGCGCTGCAGCGCATGATCTATGGCCGTTCGGTGCTGGCGATCGGCCAGAACATCCGCGCCGCGTGGCTGGCCGGCGTCAATGTCGGCCGCATCCGCTTTCTTACCTACACGCTGTCGGGCGCGCTCGGCGGCCTCGACGGGGCGCTACTCGCCGGCTATTTCCGCGGCGCCAATGTCGACATCGGCAACGAGTATCTGCTGGCTTCGATCGCCGTCGTCGTCATCGGCGGCACGTCGGTGGCCGGCGGCAAGGCCAACGTGCCGGGCGTCTGGGGCGCGGCGCTGTTCCTGGTGCTGCTCTTGACCATGCTCAACACGTTCGGCGTCAGCGCCGGCGTCCGGCTGCTGCTGACCGGACTGATCATCGTCGGCGTCATCACCGCTGCCGGCGGCCAGAAGGCGCTGCGCTGATCGTCATCCTCGGGTCTGCGCCGCGTCGCTTCGCTCCTTGCTCCGCCCAGGATGACGATCGCTGCGGCGGCGAGGTCTTCCGCGAAAACATCCGGTTCCCATCCGGCATCGGCCCTGTAAATCGTTCGGCCGACATCATTGCGAGAGGTTTGCGTGTCCAATTTCGTCAGCGTTACCAGGGATGGCGACGTCGCGGTCGTGACCATCGACAACCCGCTGCTGGCACAAGCGGACCGGCAAGGATGTTTTCAAGCCGGCGCCCCTGCTCCGGCAAATGGCAGCATCCGGCTCCTGGAAGGCGTTGTCAGCTAAATTGCCTGAGCGAGGCCATTTTCGAAATCGTGGACTACCGAATCCGAGCGTCCATGATCTCGACGAAACGCGCGAAGAGACCCGCCTGCGACTTGATCTTGAGCTTGCGATAGATGTTGCGGCGATGAACCTTTACGGTTCCCGGTACGATGCGCATCGCCCTGGCTATCGATTCCGTGGAATGCCCCTGAAGCACCAGATCGACGACATGCTTTTCGCGCGGCGTGAGCGAAAGGCTCTTCCAGATATGAGCACGTTCGAACTCATTGACTGTAGCAATCGCCTCGTCGTGCTTCGTCTCTGCCGGTTTGTCGGCCGGAAGGCCAGGCCAGCGCAGCCTGACGAAGCTGATCACCGCCGGCGCCATGTCGCGCAGTAGCCTGGTATCGGCGGTTCCGAAGGGTCCCGAAGCGTGCAGTCGCATCAGCGAGACCACCAGCGCGTCCTTTCCCGACAGCGGCACGAAGAAACCGACCTCCTCGGCCAGCTTGGTCTGGCTATAGTAGGAGCGGTAATATTCGCTGGCATAGAAGCGGTCCGGCGCCAGTTCGCGCATGCGCCAAAAACCTTCCTTGCGCTCGACCGCCGCGTGGTGGAACGGGTCGAGCAGATAAGGCCCTTCCTGATAGAGCGCGACGAAGACGTGGCTTTCGGTTGGGGAGAACGTCTCGAACAGCAGCGGCGGGCGCGACGCACCGCGATAGCCGAAGATCACACAGTGATCGAAGCTGACATGCTGCCGGAGCCAGGCGACCATCGCCTTGCCGAAAAGCTCGCCGCTCGTCTCCCGTGTCGCAGCGATGAGCGTAGCGAGCTGGTTGTATTCGTCGCTGCGCGATATGCTCAATCCATACCCCTTTAAACGAGAAAATAGACCAAATATACCACCCGCGAGGTATATACTAGCCGGCATTGGCTCTGATAGCGTTTCGAGATTGTCTTGTTGCTGGAGCCGCAGCTTTGACCGCAGTACCCGATATCGAGTTTCGCGGGGTCACCAAACGCTACGGCAGCGTGACCGCGGTCAGCGGCATCGATCTTGCCATCCCGCCGTCTGCCTTTGTCGCCTTGCTCGGGCCGTCCGGCTGCGGCAAGACAACCTGCCTGCGCATGATCGGGGGCTTCGAACAGCCGAGCGAAGGCGCAGTCTTCATCCGCGGCCGCGATATGGCCGGTACGCCGCCCTATCGGCGGCCGGTCAACATGGTGTTCCAGCAATATGCGCTGTTTCCGCATCTGGATGTCGAGGACAACATCGCCTACGGGCTGCGCCAGGCGCGGCCGCGGCTGGCGTCGCGGGAGATCAGCCTGAGAGCAGGCGAGGCGCTCGCCATGGTGCGGCTTGCCGGCTACGGCCGCCGCAAGATCCACGAGCTTTCCGGCGGCCAGCAGCAGCGTGTCGCCCTGGCGCGCGCGCTGGTCAACAAGCCGGCGGTGCTGCTGCTCGACGAGCCCCTGGCGGCGCTCGACAAGAAGCTGCGCACAGACATGCAGATAGAATTGCAGAACCTGCAGCGCGAGATCGGCATCACCTTCGTCCTTGTTACGCACGACCAGGAAGAAGCCCTGTCGATGAGCGATTTCGTCTGCGTCATGAATGGCGGGCGCATCGTCCAGCTCGGACAGCCGAACGAGATCTATGACGAGCCCGCCGACCTGTTCGTCGCCGACTTCGTAGGCAAGACCAACCTGTTGAGCGGCAAGGTCGCCGGGCATTCGGGCAACCTGGTCGAGGTGGCGCTTGCCGACGGTACCGTCATTGCCGCGCGCAAGCGGACTTCGCTGCGGCAGGACGAAGCCGTTTCGGTCAGCCTGCGTCCTGAGTCTTTAAGCCTCGGCGCGCCGGGAAGCGGCCGGCTCAACGGCATTGTCCGCAACCGGATCTTTCTGGGCTCGACCGCGGAATACGCGATCGAGGTTGGGGGTATCGGAACGCTGCTCGCCAAGGCCGATCACCTGATCGGCAGTGGAAATCTCTTCAAGCCGGGTGAACCCGTCGCCATCGGCTTTACAGCCGGAACGCCGCTCGCGTTTCCTGAACCCAAGAACAACGGGACCAACCAGAGGGAAAACAGACATGTCGAAATCATATCGTGACGGACTGCCGATAAGCCCCGAAAAATTCGTCGATCAATTGATGCGCCTCAAGCGCGGTTCCATCGGCCGCCGCGAGTTTCTCGGCCTCACCGGTCTTGGCATCGCAACGGCGGTGATGGCCCGCGAGCTAGGCATCATGCCGTCGCCGGCCTTCGCCCAGGAGGGTCTTGGCGACCGCATGTCGATCGCCACCTGGCCCAATTATCACGACCCGGCAACATTCGAGAATTTCAAGGCCGAGACGGGCGTCGCCGTCGAGGTCAATGTGTTCGGGTCAAACGAGGAGATGCTGGCCAAGCTGCAGGCTGGCGCCTCGGGCTGGAGCCTCTTCGTTCCGACGAACTACACCATCTCCACCTACAAGAAGCTCGACATCATCGAAGCGCTCGACATGGCCAAGCTTGCCAATTTCGACGGCTCGCAACAGGACCTGCGCTTCACCTCGGAAGGCACGATCGACGGCGTAACCTACGCGGTGCCGAAGAATTGGGGCACCACCGGATTTGCCGTCAATACCGAGAAGCTCACCAAGCCGATGACGAGCTGGAAGGAATTCTGGGACACGGCCATGGCGGAGGGCGACGGCCGGACCATGGTTCACGACTACCAGCTCACTACGATCGGCAATGCGCTGAAATATTTCGGCTTCTCGTTCAACTCGCTGAAGCTGGACGAGCTCGCCAAAGCGGAGGAATTGCTGCTGAAGGTCAAGCCGCATCTGTTTGCGGTTTCCAGCGACTATCAGCCGTCGATGCGTGCCGGCGACGCCTGGATGACGATGTGTTGGACCAATGACGGGGCTCAGCTTCACCGCGACATTCCCGAGATCGCCTATGTGCTTGGCAAGGAGGGCGGCGAGATCTGGACCGACTTCTACGCCATTCCGAAGGATGCGCCCAACAAGCCCGCCGGCTATGCCCTTCTCAACTACCTGATGGACCCGAAAGTCGCGGTCAAGGAGCATCTGGCCAACGGTGCGCCCTCCACCGATGCGCGGGTCAATGCGCTGCTGCCCAAGGAAGTGCTGGACAATCCGATCCTCTACCCGGCGGCCGATCTGCTGAAGCCGCTGGAATTCGGTGCGGCTGCGACGCTGACCGATCCGGGCCGGGCCGAACTGATGGCACGCTTCAAGTCGGCTTGAACCGGGCGGGCCATAGGTCCGATGCAGGCAACTCACCCGGCGGGCAGATGTCCGCCGGCACCCGGGCGGGTTTCAATGCGCAGCAATGTCCTTCGTCACAATCTCCTGACTGCGCTGTTGCTCGGTCCAGCAGCGGCGTGGCTGGTGGTGTTTCTGGTCTTGCCGTTCGTCGCAATCGCTGTCTTCAGCGTCGGCGAGCGGGCGCCGGAAGGCGGCTATCAGGCCGCTTTCACCTTGGCGCAATATGCCAATCTTCCGGCGCGGGCGACCGCCTTCTGGAACACGATGGTGTTGGCGCCGGCGGGCGCATTGGCCTGTCTTTTCGTCGCCTATCCGGTCGCCTATTACCTCGCTTTGCGCGCGCCGGAGCGGTGGCGGTTGATCCTGCTTGCGCTCGTCGTCATCCCGTTCTGGACTAGCCTGCTGATGCGTACCTACGCCTGGATGTACGTTCTGGGTGGGCGCGGCATCCCGGCGTTGCTGACCTATGTCGGGTTCGAAGATGTGCGGCTGATCAACACGCCGGGCGCGGTCCTGCTCGGCATCGTCTATGGCTATCTGCCGCTGATGATCCTGCCGATCTATGTCAGCCTCGAGCGGCTCGATCGCCGACTGCTGGAAGCCTCCGCCGATCTCGGCGCAATGCCGATCTCGACATTCCTTGGCGTGACGCTGCGGCTGTCGCTGCCGGGTGTGATGACCGGCTTCTCACTGGTGATGATCCTACTGCTCGGCGAATATCTGATCCCGACACTGCTCGGCGGCGGCAAGGTGTTCTTCATCGGCAACGCGCTGGTCGATCTGTTCCTGCAATCACGCAACTGGCCGTTCGGATCGGCAATCGCGATCACGCTGGTTCTGGTCTCGGTGGTGGTGCTGATTGTCGCCAACCGCATTTCGACCCGGCTTTCCGGCGCGCGCCGGGTGGACCTGATCTGATGCGCGCCTTCGTCGTTGCGGTCTTTGCCTTCCTGTACCTGCCGATCGCGCTTGTGGTGCTGTTCTCCTTCAATGCCGGTCGCCACGCCAGCGAATTCACCGGCTTTTCGGTGCAGTGGTACGGCAAGGCGCTGTCGAACCCGTTCCTGGTCGAAGCGCTGAAGAATAGCCTGTTCATCGCCACCACCAGCGCCTTGCTCGCGGCGCTGTGCGGCACGGCGGCGGCGCTTGGCCTGGCGCGTGTCGGCGCGCGGACACGGGCCGTATTCGATGCGCTTTTGGGTGCTGCGATCGTCGTCCCGGGCGTCGTCATCGGCATCTCGACGCTGGTCGCGCTCGTCCAGCTATTTGGGGTCGTCAATCCGTTTCTCGCGTCGCTGTGGCCGAACGACCAGCCGCCACGCCTGGCGCTCGGCTACGGCTCGATCATCGCCGCGCACGGCCTGTTTTCGATGGCGCTGGTGGCGATGATCGTCGGCACACGCCTCGGCAGCCTCGACCGCAATCTGGTCGAGGCCTCGAGTGATCTTTACGCCACCCCGCTGACGACCTTCCGCAGCATCGTGTTGCCGCAGATCATGCCGGCGGTGATCGCCGGCTTCCTGCTCGCCTTCACCTTCTCCTTCGACGATTTCATCGTCGCCTTCTTCGTCGCCGGCGCACAGACGACGTTGCCGATCTATGTCTTTGCCTCGATCCGGCGCGGGGTCACGCCGGAAATCAATGCCATCGCGACGATCGTCCTCGTCGCCTCCGTTCTGCTTGTGGTGCTTGCCCAATGGCAATTGCGCCGACGCAACCCATCAAACTGAAAGTCGCATCATGATTCTGAAAGATCGCATTGCCGTGGTGACGGGCGCCGGCTCGGGCATCGGGCGCGCCGGTGCCATGGTCATGGCCAGGGAAGGCGCGGTGGTGGTGGTCGCCGACAGGGATCAGCCTGCGGGCGAAGCCACGGCTTCCGGCATCCGAGCAGCCGGCGGCCGGGCCGAAGCGGTCGCGACCGATGTTGGCCAGGACGCGGCGGTCGAGCAACTCATTGCGGACACACTGGGCAAACATGGCCGGATCGATATCCTGCACAACCATGCCGGGGTCCAGGTCGGCGGCACGCTGACCGAAGTCGGCATCGACGGCATGGATGCCTCCTGGCGGATCAACGTACGGGCGCAGTTCCTCGCGGCCAGGCTCGTCATGCCATCGATGATCGAACAGGGCGGCGGTGTCATCTTGAACACCGCCTCGAATTCGGGTGTGTTCTACGACCGCGAGATGATCGCCTACGCAACCTCAAAACATGCCGTGGTGGCGATGACCCGGCAGATGTCGCTCGACTATGCCAAGCACAATGTCCGCGTCAACGCGCTCTGCCCGGGCTGGGTCGACACGCCCTTCAACGAGCCGTTCATCGCCCAGATGGGCGGGCGGGACGCGATCGAACGCTACGTTCGCACCAAGATTCCCATGCAGCGCTGGGCCAGCGCGGAAGAAATAGCCGAGGCGATCCTGTTCCTCGTCTCCGATCGCTCGTCCTTCATGACCGGCCAAGCGCTGGTGATCGACGGCGGCGAGAGCATCGGCTGACGCAGCCGTTCATATCTCATACGTGCTTGCGGCCGCCGGCTTCGCGGAACCAGCTGTCGGGATAGGGATACCACCAGCCCTGGATCGCTGGCTTGTGGTCGATGATCACCATCTTCGAGCGGCGGAAGGCATCCAGCCCCTGGCGCCCAAGCTCGCGGCCGAGGCCCGACGCCTTCCAGCCACCGAACGGCAGCGCGTCATTGTCGATCAGCGGATTGTTGATCCAGACCATGCCGGCCTCGAGCCGCTCCGCAGCCTCATGCGCTTCGGCGAGATCGGTGGTGAAGACCGAGGCGCCGAGCCCGAACGGGCTATCATTGGCAAGCGCTATCGCCTCATCGAAATTCTTGACCCGGCAGATCGCGGCGACCGGCCCGAAACACTCTTCGCGCACGATCGCCATATCAGGCGTGACGCCGGCCAGGATCGTCGGCTCGTAGAACCAGCCGACATTATGCGCCGGTGGAATGCGCCCGCCGGTGACCGCCTTGGCGCCGCTGCGGATCGCATCATCGACCAGCCGCATGACTTTCGCCCGCGCCGCGTCGCTGACCAGCGGTCCGATCTCGGTCTTGTCCAGCCCGTTGCCGATGCGCAGCGCACGTGTCTTCTGCGCAAACAGCTCGACAAAACGGTCGTGAACGGCATCGACGACAAAGAACCGTTCGGCCGAGGTGCAGACCTGGCCCGTAAGATGGAACGCGGCGGTGACGCTGCCGGCCGCCGCCACCTCGAGCGGGGCGTGTTGGCTGATGATCAGCGGATCGCTGCCGCCGGCCTCGATAACGCAAGGCTTCATGCGCTCGGCGCAAGCGACGGCTACAGCCTTGCCGGCGGCGACCGAGCCGGTGAAGGCGACCGCATGCGTGCGGTCCGAAGCGATCAGCGCCTGCGCGGTAGCCGCACCACCCGGCAGGCAGGAAACCAGGCCTTCAGGCAGAGAGCGGAAGACCGTCATGTAATCCAGCGTCGACAATGTCGTCGCCTCGGCCGGCTTGATCACGCAGGCGTTGCCGGCGGCGAGCGAGGCGGCGACGGTCCAGCACATCAACAGGATCGGAAAGTTGTAGGGCATGATGTGCACCGACGTGCCGTAAGGCTCGTAGCGCGCATATTGGAACGAACCGGTCTGCGTCGTGCCGGCAATCTTGCCGGCGTCGTCACGCGCCATTTCGGCGTAGTAGCGGAAGATCGGCGCGCAGTTGGCGATCTCGCCGATTGCTTCCGGATACGGCTTGCCCATCTCGCGCACCATCAGTTCGGCGCAGCGCGTGAAGTCGGCCGCCTCGATGGCGTTGGCGACTGCGTGCAGATGCCTGGCGCGGCTCTTGGCGTCGAGTTTTTTCCACGCCGCCTGCGCCTTGGTCGCCGCGGTCAGCACGGCGTCGACCTCGCCATCGCTGGCTGCGGTAATCGCGCCGACGGTTTCCAGCGTCGCCGGATCGATCACCGGTTTTGCTGCGCCGGTCATCGGCCGATAATCCGGATTGACGAAGAAGGTCGGCCGGTCAGGTGAAAAATCCATTCTGTCCTCCCGTGTGCACGGAGCCTTTTTGAGAATTCGCCCTGCCGAGACAGATGGCGTGGTTTTCGAGAACTGAAGCGGGGCGGACATTTAGGTCCGTGAGCATGGGAAGCGGAGAAAACCGCGTCAGGTGTCCGGCAGGGTAGAATTGTCGAGAAGGCTCAGCGGATCATGTAGACCTTCTTGATGGTCTCGTGGACGGTGCAGACGCCTTTCCAGTCTTGCGGAAAGAACGCCGCTGTGTCCGGTTCGATCTCGATTACCTCGCCGGATTCGTGGACATAGGTGCAGCGGCCTTCGAGGAAATGGCAGAACTCGTCGCGGGTGACGTGGCAGTGCCATTTGCCCGGGGTGCAGACCCACAGCCCGCATTCGGAGCGGCCCTCCGGTCCCTTGTGCAGCAGCTTGCCGGAGGAGCCGGATTCGCCCTCGATCATGCTTGGGATGACGCCCCAGTCGACGAGGTCGGTGAGGGCGAGCGGCGATTTCATGATCGGTGTCGGCATGTCGTAAAGCTCCAGTGGCTGGCTTCAGGCCAGCATGTAAATGTTGCGGATGGTCTCGTGGACGGTGCATTCGCCCGCCCAGCCGGCCGGGAACATGACCACCGTGGCGGCGGAGACGTCTATCACCTCGCCGTCGTCCGATTGGTAGGTCGCGCGGCCGGCAACGAAATGGCACAATTCGTCGCGCGGGATCGCCAGCCGCCAGCGGCCGGGCGTGCAGACCCAAATGCCGGATTCCGGCTGGTTGTTCGGCCCCTTGTGGACGAGCCTGCCGGTGGAGTGCGAAGCGCCTTCCAGCGCATCCGGCTGTGCGCCCCAGTCGACGAGGTCGGTGCGGGTCGAGGCTTGGTGGAGATGCGGCGCGGAGGAGGTCATGTGGGTGCTCCGCTGGTGGGACGCCCAATCCCTCGCTCTACGGCGCCCCCCCTCTGTCCTGCCGGACATCTCCCCCTCCAGGCCCTCCAGGGGGGAGATCGGACTGCCGCTAGGCCTTCGCCAATTGCCAACGGGTACTGTGAGAAGCCGTCGGCGAAACTGCCAATCTCCCCCCTTGAGGGGGAGATGGCCGGCAGGCCAGAGGGGGGTGCCTTGGCTCGGCACGTCAAACATCGCGCTCATAGAAGTTGTCCCAGCACCCCCGCTGCCTTCTCCGGGCCGTTCTGCGCCTGCATTTGCGCCGACGTCTTCGCCAGCTTGGCCTTGATTGCCGGGTCGGTCAGGCAGGTTTCGATCCTGGCGATCAGCTCGGCGTTGGTCCAGTCGTAGCGCGGCATGCCGAAGCCGTGGCCGGTTTCCTCGACCCGCGTCGCGTTGTCGTGGCCGTCCCAGACGTAGGGCATGATGATCGCCGGCTTGCCGAAGTAGAGACACTCGGTGAACGAGTTGTTGCCGCCATGATGGATCACCGCATCGACCTGCGGGATGACCGAGGGTTGCGGGAACCAGCTCTCGACGATGACGTTTTCGGGCACTTGCGCGTACTGGTCCTTGTAGCCGCCGACATTGACCAGCGCCCGGTAGCGCGTCTTGCCCAGCGTCGCGATGATGCGCTTCAGCAGGTCGACATCGCCGGCGCCAAGGCTGCCGAAGGAAACATAGAGCAGCGGCCCGTCATTGTTTTTCGCGAAGGTCGGCACGGTGTAGGGCTTCTCCTGCCGCACGCAGCCTTCCAGATACTGGAACTTTGCCGGGTCGAGCGGACGGCGGCGCTTGAACTTTGCCGCCTCGGGATAGAGCAGCAGGTTGAGGTAGGGCGAGGCCTCGAAGAACTGGCCGATCGGATAAGGCGCTTCGTTGTTCGCTTTCAAAAATGCATTGAAGTCGTCATGGATCGGCTTGATGACGGCGTTGAAATGGTTGCGGTAGCGCTCATGACAGGCGTGGTCGTTCTCGCCGCAGCCGGACAGATGCGGCGGGATATCCTCGTCCTCGATCTCGTTTTCCGAGCAGGAGATGACGCGCACCCACGGCTTGCCATACTGCTTGATCGCCGGAAACAGGATGACGTTGTCGACGCAGATGACATCGGGCTTGATCGTCGCAAGCACGCCAGGCAGATCCTTCTCAGCCCATTTGGCGCTGTCGACGATCGCCGTCCAGCAGTCCTTCACGTAGTTGTCGATCTGGTCGTAGGGCGACTTGCGGAAGTTCGGGATATGGCCGTTGATGAAGTCTTCCCAGAACTTGGCCATCTGCTCGGGCGGCATCGGCTCGGACAGGTTCACCGGATGAGCCTCGAAGCCGTAGCCCTTGTAGACGTCGACGAAGCCGGGGTCCGACAGGAATACCGCTCTGTGGCCGCGCGCCTCGACCGCCTGGGCGATGCCGACGGAATTGAGCGCCGGGCCATAGGCCGCTTCCGGAAAAAACGCGATCGTCTTCTGCGCCATGAAAGTTCTCCTTCGATCAATCTGCGAAAATTCTGACGTCGGCGGCATCCCAGCCGAGTTCGACCGCATCGCCTGACGAGACCGGGCGCCGGTCGGCGGCGTCGGCGGTGACGCGCACCAGGAATAGCTTTGGCGACAGAGCGGTGCGGACATGCAGCTGCAGGTCGAGCCCGTGATAGGCGAGCGCCTCGACGGTGCCGGCGATCCGGTTGGCTGTCTCTGGCGACGGGAAAAGCCGGATGCGTTCGGGCCGCACCGAAGCGACCGCCGCAGCGCCGGGTGAAAGTATTGCGGGAACCGTGCCGGCGATCCGTGTGCCGTCCGCTGCCATCACCCCGTCGGCGGTGGCCTTGCCCGGCACGAAATTCATGACGCCGATGAAGTCGGCGACGAAACGGTCGGCCGGATGCTCGTAGACCGCATGCGGCGTGTCGCATTGCAGCAGCTTGCCGTCCCTGAGCACCGCCATGCGGTCGGCCATGACAAGTGATTCCTCCTGATCATGGGTGACGATGACGAAGGTGATGCCGACCTCGTGCTGCAGGCGCTTCAGCTCCAGCTGCATGGCGCCGCGCAACTTCTTGTCGAGCGCGCCGAGCGGCTCGTCGAGCAGCAGCAGCCGCGGCCGCTTGACCAACGCCCGGGCAAGCGCGACGCGCTGTTTCTGGCCGCCCGACAATTGCTCCGGCTTGCGGTCGGCGAAAGGAATGAGCTCGGTCGTCGCCAGGATGGCGTCGACGCGGGAGCGAATTTCATTTGCCGGCAAACGTTCCATTTCGAGGCCGTAGGAGACATTGGCCCTGACGCTCATATGCGGAAACAGCGCATAGGACTGGAACATCAGATTGACCGGCCGCTTGTTGGGCGGGGTTTTGGCGATGTCGCGGCCGTCGAGCAGGATGCGCCCGTGATTGGGCGTCTCGAAGCCGGCCAGCATGCGCAGCAGCGTGGTCTTGCCGCAGCCCGAAGGTCCAAGCAAGGCGAAGAACTCGTTCTCGCGGATATCGAGCGAGATGCCGTCCGCGGCCGTGACCCGGCCGAAATTCTTCGACACCTTGTCGATTGCCAGCAGCGTGCGGGGTGCGCTCATTGGCCGATCACCCCGCGGTTGAGCCGCTGCGACAGGGTCAGCGCGGTGATTGAGACCGCCATGACGATGGTCGCCAATGCGTTTATCTCCGGGGTGATGCCGAAGCGGATCATCGAATAGATCTGCATCGGCAGCGTGGTCGAGGCACGGCCGGCGCCTGATGTGAAGAAGGCGATGATGAACTCGTCGACCGAAAGCGTGAAGGCGAGCAGCGCACCGGCGACGACCGCCGGCAGGATGACCGGCAATGTCACCCGCCTGAAGGTGGTGATTGCGGAAGCGCCGAGATCGGCGGAGGCCTCGACGATCGACCAGTCGAAGCTCTTCAGCCGCGCACGCACCACCGAACAGACGAAGGCGAGGTTGAAGACGACATGGGCAAGGATGATGGTGTGCAGGCCCAGGGTGAAATCGAGCAACGAGAAGAAGCTGAGCAGCGCGATCGCCAGCACGATGTCGGGAATGATCATCGGCGCAAAGATCAGCGCCTCGAGGCCTCTCCCATACTGCCGGCGCATTTCGACGCCGATCGCCAGCAGCGTGCCGAGCAGCGTGGCGATGGCGGTCGAGACCAGTGCCACGATCAGCGTGTTGAGGGCGGCGGAAAGGATCGCGGCGTTTCCGGCGAGCGAGGCATACCATTTCAGCGAAAAGCCCGACCAGACGGTCGGCAGCCCGCCTTGATTGAAAGACAGCGCCACCAGCACGGCGATCGGAATGTAGAGGAAGGCGAAGACCAGCGAAAGCATGAGCCAGAGCGTGCGCCGTGTGGCGGGGGAGCGCTCAGCCATCGGCGCCTCCTTTCGCTTCGGCGATACGGCCGGCGGCGTGATCGGCTGCCACGGCCTGCGCCGTCAGCACCAGCAGCATGATGGCGATCAGCGCCATCGCCAGTGCTGCGCCGAACGGCCAGTCATTGGCGGTTAGGAACTGCTCGTAGACGAGATTGCCGATCATCTGGAAACGGCCGCCGCCGAGCAGTGCGGGCGTTACGAAATTGCCGATCGACAGCACGAAGACGAAGACCGCCCCGGCGGCGATACCCGGCACTGTCAGCGGCAGGATGACCCGGCGAAATGTGGTCATGGCCGAAGCGCCAAGATCGCGCGATGCCTCGGCGAGCTCCGGGTTGAGCCGCGACAGCGGCGCGTAGCAGGCCAGGATGACGAAGGGCAGATAATTGTAGACCAGCCCGGCGATGACGGCGCCTTCGGTGTAAAGCATCGACGGCGGCTCGCCGGTGTAGCCGAACCAGCGCAAGAGTTGGGTGATCAGGCCTTCACGGTTGAGCAGCACGATCCAGGCATAGGTGCGGATCAGGTAGTTGGACCAGAACGGCAATACGGCGAAGAACAGGAATACCGGCTGCAGCCGGCGCGGTGCCGCAGCGATCGCATAGGCGGCGGCATAGCCGATCACCACGGCGATCAGGGTTGCCGTGCCGGCGATGCGCGCCGAATTGAAGAAGATGCCGGCATAGAGCGGGTCGAAGACCAGCCCGAAATTCTCCAGCGTGAAGGTGTATTCGATGCCACCATAGATGCCGCGCCGGAAGAAGGCGAGCGCCAGCACCAACGCGCATGGCACCACCATCAAGGCGGTGAGCCAGGCCAGCGCCGGCGCCATCAGCAAAGAGGAGCGAGAGGGGACGAAAGATCTCATTGAGGAGTACCCCCTCTGGCCTGCCGGCCATCTCAAAGGCATCGAATTTGTGTTTGGACAGGCGCCCCCTCACCCGGATTGCGAAGGGCAATTCGGGGCAATCCGACCTCTCCCCGAGGGGAGAGGAGATCGTCGGCGCTGGCGCCTGCCTCTTCTCCCCAGCGGAGAGAAAGTGGCCGCCCACGGGTCTTGCCTCCGGCAAGCCCGAGGACAGGCTCCGCGGCCGGATGAGGGGGTGCTGCGCCGGAGATTGGCGACAGGCCGCAATCCAGCCGATCTCCCCCCTTGAGGGGGAGATGGCCGGCAGGCCAGAGGGGGGCGTGAAGGAACGCAAGCCTGATTCCAGATGCCGAAACTATTGCGCGGCCTTGATCTCGCTGACGATCTTCGAATAGTCGCGCTGGGCATCGCCGACGTCGCGCAACTGCTCGAACTTGACCAGCTCGGCCACCGGCATGGCCATATTGGGGAATTTGGCGAGGAAATCGGCCGGCAGGCTTTCCATAGCCGGCTTGTTCGGCACCTTGTAGTCGATGTTCTGGGCCGCCCAGGCGTGGTTCTTGGCGTCCAGCATGAAGTTGATGAACTGGAAGGCGGCGTCCTTGTTGGCCGATGCCTTCATCACCACCATCGTGTCGACCCACAGGTCCGAGCCTTCCTTGGGTATGGTGTATTTAATCTCAGGATTTTCGGCGATGCCGTAATTGCACCAGCCATCCCATGCCTGCACCATTAGCGCCTCGCCCGAGACCAGCTTCGAATAGAAGGTGGTGTCGTCATAGGCGAGCAAGGTCTTCTTGGCCGAGATCAGCAGGTCCTTGACCTCGGCGAGCTTGGCCGGATCGGTCTCGTTGACCGAATAGCCTTTGGCGAGCTGGCCGGCGGCAAGTAGCCAGCGGTCGGTTGCCAGCATGGTGGTCTTGCCCTTGAGCGCATCGGACGGGGCGAGAAGATCATTCCAGCTGGCCGGCTCAGTCTTGACCAGATCCGAGCGGTAGCAGAGGCCGGTGGTGCCCCAGGTGTAAGGCACGGAAAAATTGTTGCCGTCGTCGTGCGGCAGCTTCGCCGCCTCGGGATAGAGATTGGCGAGGTTGGGGACCTTGGCGTGGTCGATCGTCTCGATCAGGCCGAGCTTGTTCAGGACTTCGGCGAAGGGCGAGGAGACGAAAACCACGTCATAGCCCTTGCCGCCCGACGCGACGAGCTTGCCCATGATCTCCTCATTGGTGGCGTGAACGACGACCTCGCCGGAAACGCCGGTCGCCGCCTTGAAGGCGGCCATGGCATCCGGCGCCATGTAGCCGTCCCAGTTGGAAATGACGAGGTCGGCGGCGGCCGCCGGCGCCGACAGCGCCATGGCGAGGCCAAGCGCGATCGAGGATGTTTTTAACGAACGGTGCCGCAGGGTGGTGGCGGTCATGACAGACTCCCATTCTGGTTGATCGTCGAATTCAATCAATCGTCGGACCAGCGCTTGCGATCATGCCGCCGCTTCGATCCTGTTCCCCGGTCTTTTTTTGTTGCCGATTGATGTTACAGTACTATTGCAGAAAAAAGTACGTCAATCCATAATTTGCCAGATCGCTGCGAAATCGCCGATTGTGTCTACAAGGGCGATCGGTCAAACCGCAGCGGTCAAGCCCGCTCACGAGAATCACCATGCAAGCCGTTGCCAGACGACCACGTACCAACCATCTCGATCTCGCTCACCGCATTCTCGATGTGGCCCGGCAACGCGGCTTCGAGGCCGGCGCTCATCTCCCGGAACAGCAGATCGCTTCTCTCTGCAACGTCTCGCGGACCCCGGTGCGGGCCGCGTTGCGCCTGCTCACCGAAAAAGGCGTGGTGCGCTGGCAAGCTGAATCCGGCTATCGGCTGGCCGTCGACCTCACCAACCAGGCGACCGTTGCCGCCGACCTGCCGAGCGCCGAAGAAGACGAACTCGCGGAAATGATCCTGCGCGACCGGTCGGCGCGCCGACTGGATCAGACGGTGACCATCGGCGCGCTGATGCGGCGGTATGATGCCGAGCGAAAGACGGTACTAAAAGCGCTAAAGAAACTGACAGATGAAAATCTTCTGGACCGGGCACCGGGCCAGGCCTGGCTGTTCAGGCGGGCGCCTGACGATCCAGAGGCACAAGGGGAAAGCTACGAGTTCCGCCTGCTGCTCGAACCCGCCGCCATTCTGGCGTCTGGCTTTCGGCTGGACGGGACCCGCGCGGCAGCCTTGCGCCAGGGTATGGAAACGCTGCTGGCGCTGCCCGACGCCGCGTTCGATATCAGAGAGTTCCAGCGGCTGGACATCGATTTTCACGGCATGATCGCCGACGGCGCCGCCAATCGGTTCGTCACCGACGCGCTGTCCGATCACCTCAGGCTGCGCCGGCTGCCGGGGACTTATGCCGGCGTCAACGTCTTCCGGCTGAAACAATCGCTGCGCGAGCACCTGACCATACTCGACCAATTGGAAAGCCGGCAGTATGAGGTTGCAGCCGATCTGCTTCGCGTCCACCTGCGGTTGTCCCGCAGTCAGCGGCCGCAGGCGGCCAGTCGCGGGGCCCCCGCATTGTTCGGCATGATCAGCCGGCCGGAATAACGAGGAACATGCGCAAAGCCAGCCCGACCATCGCGCTGTTTCCCGAAGCGAGCTTCGGCGCCGCGCTCAATTGCGTCGGCATCGCACAGGCCTTGCGCGCAAGGGGCGCCCGGCCGGTGTTCATCTGTCACGCCGGCTTTTCCGGCGTGTTTGCCGACTACGGGTTTCAGGAATACCAGTTGCCGACCGACGATCCGCTGACCGACAGCGAGCGCCAGAGCTACTGGCAGGCGTTCGTGCGCCGCCATCTGCCGCATTTCAGGCTGAGCCCGATCGACCAGCTCGAAACCTACGTCGCCCCGACCTGGGAAGCGATCGTCGATACCGCGGTCAATGCCGAGGCGCCGCTGCGCCAATTGCTGGCCAGGCTGAAGCCGGATGCCGTGGTGCTCGACAACGTCATCATGTTTCCGGCGCTGGCTGCCGCCGGCTGCCCCTGGGTGCGCGTCGTCTCCTGCGCCGAGACCGAGCTACCCGACGCCGATGTACCCCCCTATCTGTCCGGGCTCGCCGCCGACGACCCGAGCCGTGCGGCCTTCGAGGTCCGTTATCTGGCAGCGGTCGCTCCGGCGCATGATCGGTTTAACCGGCTTCGGACCGACGCTGGACTTGCGCCCTTGCCGAAGGGTCTTTTTCTGGAAGCTTCGCCTGACCTCAATTTGCTGCTGACTCCGACGATCGTGCGCAGGGAGCGGGCAGAGCCGCTCGACCCGGCCCGCTTCGTCTATCTTGAAGGCTGCGTCCGCTCGGAAGGGCCGTTCGACGTGCCGGTCTTTCCGCGCAATGACGGGCCGCTGGTCTATCTCAGCTTCGGCAGCCTGGGCGCCATGGATGTCGGCCTGATTGAGCGCATGCTCACCTTGTTCGACCGGCTTCCGGCCCGCTTCATCGTCAATGTCGGTGGCCTGCGTGACACCTATCGCGCGGTTCCGGACAATGTCTATCTCGACGCCTGGTTTCCGCAGCCGTCGGTCGTTGCGAAATCCGACCTCTTCATCCATCACGGCGGCAACAACAGCTTTTGCGAAGCGCTGCGTTTCGGCGTGCCGTCGCTGATCATGCCCTATTGCTGGGACGGGCATGACAATGCGCGACGCGCCGAGGAAACCGGAGTCGGCCGCCACATCAGCCGCGATGGCTGGAGCGACGACGAACTGGAAAACGCCATCCTTGGCCTAATGGCCGATCGCGAGATGCGCTTTCGTCTCAAGGAGAATGCAGCCACCATGGCACGGGCGCCGGGAACCGACGCCACCGCCGAAGCCATTCTCGCCCTCGTAAGGACGTGACCTGATGCTCAACACCACGACAACGGATGCACCGCAAATGACCCCAACGGAGGATCCGAAGGGATGGCTGGAGCAGCAGGGGATCAGGGAAGTCGAGTGCCTGGTGCCGGATGTGAATGGCGTGTTGCGTGGCAAGGCCCTGCCGAAGGCCAGGTTCCTGAAGTCGCTCGAGGACCGTGCGCTCTACCTGCCGAGCAGCGCCTTCCTGGTCTGCATAGACGGCCGCTATTCCGGTTCCAACGACGAGGGCTTCGGCTATCAGGACCCCGACATGCGGATGGTGCCGGATGTCGCGACGCTCTGCCTTGCACCCGGTGCCGGAGCAGGGAAAGCCTATGTCTTCGCCGATGCGTTTCACATGGACGACCGGCCGTGGATGGCCTCGCCACGTCATGTCTTGAGGGCCGTGCTTGATCTCTATCGCCAGCGCGGCTGGCGGGCAGTAGTCGCGCCGGAGCTCGAATTCTACCTGACCGCGCCCAATCCAGATCCCGATCGGCCGCTGACCGCACCGGTCGGGCGCAATGGCCGCCCCGAAACCGTACAGCACCCCTACGACATGGCGGCGCTGGAGGAGTTCGAGCCGGTGATCCGGCGCCTCTACGACTATGCCGCGGCGGCCGGGCTGCCGCTCGACACGCTGATCCACGAATCGGGCACGGCGCAGCTCGAGATCAATTTCCTGCATGGCGACGCGCTGCCGCTGGCCGACAAGGTGCTGCTGTTCAAGCGGTTGACGCGCCAGGCCGCGCAGGAAGGTGGCATGCATGCGACCTTCATGGCCAAGCCGATCGCCGCGCAAGCCGGCAGCTCCATGCATCTCCACATGTCGGTCATCGACGAGGCCGGGAATACGCTGTTTGCCGGGCGTGATGATGCCGACACCGAGATGTTCGGGCATTTCATTGGCGGCCTGCAGAAATACATTCCCGAGGTGATGCCGCTGTTTGCGCCGAACGTGAATTCGTTCCGCCGCATCCGGCCGAACCACAGCGCCCCCGCCAACATCGAGTGGTCGCATGACAACCGCTCCTGCGGCCTGCGCGTGCCGGCCGGCGGGCGGGCCGCGCGGCGGGTGGAAAACCGGCTGCCCGGCGCCGATGCCAACCCCTATCTGGCGATGGCCGGCTCGCTGCTCTGTGGCTATCTCGGCGTCGAGGAAAAGCTCTCGCGTTCGCCCGAGGCATCGGGCAATGCCTATCGCAGCAAGAGCACGCTGCCGAAAACCATGGAGGAGGCGCTCGACCGTTTCGCTGCGTGCAGTCCGGTTCGGGACTTGCTCGGCGAGGATTTCTTCCAGACCTATCTGCGCGTCAAGAGCGTCGAGCTCGACCTGTTCCAGAGCGTCGTCACCAGCTGGGAACGCGATCATCTGCTGCTCAAGGTATGATGATGGGCTTTAATTCTGGGGGCTTCAACTCCGGCCTGGATATCGGCAAATCCTATTATGTCGCGACGGCCAGTCCGGCTCCGGATCATCCGGCGTTGCAAGGCGACGTCGACGCCGATCTGGTGGTGGTCGGCGGCGGCTGTACCGGCCTGTCCGCAGCCCTTCATGCCGCCGAGCGCGGGCTGAAGGTGGTGCTCCTCGAAGGCGGCAAGATCGGCTGGGGGGCGTCGGGGCGCAATGGCGGCCAGATCATTCCCGGCCTGCGCAAGGGCGCCAAGGGCCTGGTCAAGCTCTATGGGCCCGAACGGGCGCGGGCGCTGTTCGATCTCGCCTTCGAGGCGCGCGGACTGGTGCTCGACCTGATCGAGCGCCACGCCATCGATTGCGACCTCCGGCTGACTGGCCATCTGGCCGGTGCGGTCAATGGCTCCGACCTGCGCGACCTCGAAGAAGAGGCCGATTGCCTTGCCACCGTGATGAATTTTCATGATGTAGAGATGCTGTCGTCAGCACAGGCGCGCGGAATGGTGAACACGCCCTATCACGGCGCGATGTACGAAAAGCTCGGCGGCGACATGCATCCGCTGAACTACACGCTGGGTCTTGCCCGCGCCGCGGCAGCGGCGGGCGTCAGTATCCATGAGAATTCGGTGGCGCTGCGGCTGGAGCGGGAACCTGCCATCAGGGTTGCGACGGCCAAGGGTTCGGTCCGGGCCAAGCATGTCGTGCTGGCGGGCGATGCGCTGCTCCAGGGGCTCGAGCCGCGCGTCAACAGCCGCATCATGCCGGTCGGCAACTACATCGTCGCGACCGAGCCGCTGGATGACACGAGCGACGTCATTCCAAGCAATGTGGCCGTCTCCGACACACGCTTCGTGGTCAACTACTACCGGCTGTCGGCGGATGGCTGCCTGCTGTTCGGCGGCGGCGAGCGCTACACGCCGTCGCCGCCCGCAGACATTGCCGGCTTCGTGCGGCCGCATATGGAGAAAACTTTCCCGCAATTGCGCGGCCGCCGCATCGATCATGCCTGGGGCGGGCTGGTCTCGGTGACAACATCGCGCCTGCCGGATGTCGGCCACTATGGCGAGGTCTATTTTGCGCATGGCTATTCCGGCAAGGGCGTGATCCTGTCGACGCTGTCGGGAAAGCTGCTTGCCGAGGCGATCACCGGCGATGCTTCGCGGCTCGATCTGTTTTCGACGCTGAGGCCAATGCCGTTTCCCGGCGGCACCGCGCTGCGCGGCCCGCTCTATGTGCTCGGCATGCTCTGGTACGCCATGCGCGACCGCATCAAGCATTGAGCGCAAGCGATCCACTGCCGCCGTGGTTTTGCGACGGAGGGCGGCCAGCTGCAGCTTCCCGCCGACAAATTTGACCATGTGGACAAAGGTGGGGCTCCGTTCCATAGTTCCCTCGCTGATAGTTCAAAGAAACAGCCGGCTCGACACGGCGCCAATCAGAGGGGCATGCAATGGAAAATGGGAAGAGCAGAATCCAATCGAAACGCGAAGGACTTTCGCGACGCAACGTGCTGGAACTCGGCGCGCTTGGCCTGGCGGCAGCCATGCTGCCGGGCAGTGCCTTGGCGCAGGACAAGAAGCTGAAGGTGGCGGCGATCTTCGCCACGCCGACCGAGGAGCCATGGGTCCACCAGATCCATGTCGCCCTGCAGAGGGCCGAGAAGGAACTCGGCATCGAATACAAATGGTCGGAGAAGGTGCAGACGGCCGATTTCAGCCGTGTCATGCGCGAATATGCGCAAGGCGGCTATGAGCTGGTGTTGGGCGATGCTTTCGCGGCCGAGCGCGAATCCCGCCGCACGGCCAAGCAGTTTCCGAAGGTCGCCTTCCTGTTCGGCTCCGGCGCCGGGCCGGCCGAGCCGAATTTCGCAGTCTTCGACAATTGGATCCACGAGCCGGCCTATCTCTCCGGCCTGATCGCCGGAAAGATGTCGAAATCAGGCACGATCGGCGCCGTTGCGGCGATGGGCATTCCGGAAGTGAACCGGCTGGTCAATGCCTTCTTTGCCGGCGCCCGGGAGGTCAATCCTGATATCAAGAGGAAGGTCGCTTTCATCGGCTCCTTCTTCGACCCGCCAAAGGCGAAGGAAGCGGCGATCGCCCAGATCGACGCCGGTGTCGACGTGATCTATGCCGAACGTTTCGGCGTCATCGAAGCGGCGGTCGAGAGAAAGATCCTCGCCATCTCCAACATGTCCGACCAGTCGAGCCTCGGCCCCGACACGGTGATTACCGGCCCGGTCTGGGACATGTATCCGACGGTCGAGCACGCGATCAAGCTGGTCAAGGCCGGCGTCTTCACCGCGCAGGACTACGGCGATTTCTCGCGCATGGCCAAGGGCGGCTCCTTTCTGGCGCCGTATCACAAATTCGAGAAGACGCTGCCCGCCGACGTCAAGGAGCTGGTCGAAACGAAAAAGGCAGAAATCCTCGACGGCAATTTCCGCGTCAACGTCGACGAGGAAACGCCGGTTTCGGATTGAGCGGCGCAGCCCTCCCCTTTGAGGGGAGGGTGGCCCGAAGGGCCGGGTGGGGTCCGCTGTGACGCGCTCCATCTTTATCGGTCTAAAGGTCGAGGCAGCTGAGGTGACCCCTCCCGCCTCGCTTCGCTCGGCACCTCCCCTCAAGGGGGAGGGGTGTCAGCGCCATCTCTCACCAGGAGCACCCTTGTCAACGCCCGCCCCTCTCATCGAAATGCGCGGCATCTCCAAGAGCTTCGGCGCCGTCAAGGCGAACGAAGCCGTCGATCTGAGCGTCGCGCCGGGCGAAATTCTCGGGCTGCTGGGTGAAAACGGCGCCGGCAAGACGACGCTGATGAACGTGCTGTTCGGCGCCTATGCGCCGGACGCCGGTGAGATCCTGGTTCAGGGCCGGCCGGTGACGATCAACAGCTCGGCCGATGCGCTCGTCGCCGGCATCGGCATGGTGCACCAGCATTTTCATCTGGCGCCGCGGCTTTCGGTGCTGGAAAACCTGCTGATCGGCATTCCCGGCAAATCGGGCCGGATCGATCGCGCCGGTGGGCGGGCGCGGCTCAACGAGATCGGCCGGCAGCATGGGCTTACGCTCGATCCGGACCTTCCCGTCTCGGCGCTGTCGATCGGCGAGCAGCAGCGGCTCGAAATCGTCAAGGCGCTGTTTCGCGGTGCAAGGCTGCTGATCCTCGACGAGCCGACGGCGGTGCTGGCGCCGACAGAGGTCGACGGGCTGTTTTCGGCGTTGCGGTCGATGGCGGCCCAGGGTCTCGGCATCATCTTCATCTCGCATAAGCTCAACGAGGTGCGCGCGCTGACCCATCGCTGCGTGGTGCTGCGGCATGGCCGCGTGACTGGGCGCGTCGATGCCCCTGCCAGCACGACGTCGTCGGAAATGGCGCGGCTGATGTGCGGCCACGAGATCGTTCCGCCGGCCAGGGGACCGTCCACGCCGGGTGAGGCTGTGCTGACCCTTGACGGCATCTCGACCTCGCGCCATTCCGGCATGGCGCTCGCCGATGTCTCGCTCTTTGTCCGCGCGGGCGAGATCCTCGGCATTGCCGGCGTTTCCGGCAATGGCCAGCGGGCGCTGGCGGAGGTGGTCTCCGGCATTCGTGCGCCCGATGCCGGCCGGATGACGATAGCCGGCAAAATGGTCTCGCGATTCTCGCCGCGCGAGGTGCAGGCGCTCGGTCTCGGGCGTATACCGGAAGACCGCATGACGACCGGGCTGGTCACCAATCTGCCGCTGGCGGATTCGATGGTGCTGCCGCGCATCGGCACGGGGGCGTTCAGCCACAACGGCCTGCTCAGGTCCGACGCGATCCGCGCCTTCGCCGAAGCACAGATCAAGGCCTATGACATACGCTGCCCGGGACCGATGACGCGGGCCGGGGCGCTTTCCGGCGGCAATCTGCAGAAGGCGCTGCTGGCGCGCGAGCTCGCCTTCGACCCAAAGGTGCTGGTCGTGTCGCAGCCGACGCGCGGTCTCGACATTGGTGCGGCGCGCTTCATCCACGAGAAGTTCCTCGACATGCGTGCCAAGGGCTGCGGCATCATCGTCATCGGCGAGGATCTCGAAGAGCTGCTCATGCTCTGCGACCGCATTGCGGTGATGTATGAGGGACGTATCGTCGGCACGCTCGACAGCGCCGATGCCACCATCGCGCGGCTCGGCCTGATGATGACCGGGGCGGAGGGCCATAGTTGATGTTCCGTCTCGAAGCCCGCACCAGCACGCCCGGCTGGTTCAATCTCGCCCTGCCGCTGCTGGCGATCGGCGCGACATTGGTGCTGTGCAGCGGCCTCATCGCGCTGGCCGGCGCCGGGGTGATCGAGGCCTATGGCGTGATGTTCTCGGCGTCGCTGGGCGACAGCTACGCCATCACCGAAACGCTGGTGCGCGCGACCCCGATGATCTTTACCGGGCTTGCCGTCGCCGTCGCCTTCCGCGCCAAATTCTGGAACATCGGCGCCGAGGGGCAGTTGCTTGCCGGTGCGGTGGCGAGCTGCGCCGTCGGCGCCATCCCGATGCCGGGGCCGCTCGCCATGCTTCTGATGGCGGTGGCGGGCGCTGCCGCCGGTGCGGCAGTCGCTTTGGTGCCGGCGACGCTGCGCGTAAACTTCAGGGTTGATGACGTGGTCAGCTCGCTGCTGCTCAACTCGGTCATCTTCTATGCCCTGATGGCGCTGATCGAAGGCCCGTGGAAAGACAGTTTCAGCGGCTACCCGATCTCGCCGCCGATCGAGGATTCCGCGAATTTCCCGGTGCTGCTTGAAGGCACGCGGCTGCATCTCGGCGTCGTGGCGGCTTTCCTTGCTGCGCCGGTGATCTGGTTCCTGATTGCGCGCACGACGCTCGGCTTCAGGATCAGGGTCATCGGCGAGAATCCCGAGGCCGCGCGCTATGGCGGTATCCATGTCGAGCGGGTGCTGATCTCGACGGCGCTGCTGTCCGGCGCGCTGGCTGGCCTTGCCGGGGTCGGCGAGGTCGGCGGCGTGCATTTCCAGGTGATGAGCGACATCTCGCCGGGCTATGGCTATTCCGGCATCGTCGTCGCCATGCTGGCGAGGCTCAATCCGCTCGGCGTGGTGCCGGCGGCGCTCTTCCTCGCCGCCGTCATGACCGGCGCCGAGGCGATGTCGCGGGCGACCGGCGTTCCCGCCTTCCTCAGTGATGTCATCCAGGGAACCGCGCTGCTCGCCATGCTGGTGGCGCTGCTGTTCACCGTCTACCGCGTCCGCCGCGTGGGGACAGCCAGATGAGCGTGGTGCTCGAACAGATTTTTCAGGTCGGCTTCCTCGCCGCGATCATCCGCATTGCCACGCCTTTGGCTTTCGCAACGCTGGGCGAGATGTTCTCCGAGCGGGCCGGCGTGCTCAATCTCGGCATCGAAGGCATCATGCTGTTGTCGGCGATGACCGGCTTTACCGCGACCAGCCTCAGCGGCAGCCTGTGTCTCGGCGTGCTTGCGGCAGTGCTGACCGGTGCGCTGATGGGTGCCGTGCATGCGCTGTTTACGGTGGCGCTCGGCCTCAGTCAGCATGTCTGCGGCATCGGCGTCACGCTGTTCTCGTCGGGCCTGGCCTATTTCCTCTACCGGCTGATCTTCGGCCAGCAATCGGTGCCGCCCAGCATCAAGAGTTTCGAAACGCTGCCGATCCCTGTTCTCTCCGACATCCCGGTGCTCGGACCGGCGGTATTCAACCAGTTTTCGCTGGTCTACATGGCGATGGCAGCCGTTCCCCTGGCCGCCTTCTTGCTCTATCGGACGCCGTGGGGCCTGTCGGTGCGCATGGTCGGCGAAAATCCACGCGCCGCCGACTCGGCCGGCGTCAGCGTCATCGCCACGCGCTTCCAAGCGGTGATCCTCGGCGGTGCCTTGATGGGGCTGGCCGGGGCTTTCCTGTCGATGGTGCAGTTCAACGCATTCACCTTCGGCCTCGTTTCAGGGCGTGGCTGGGTGGCGATCGCGCTGGTTGTCTTCGGCCGCTGGGATCCCTGGCGTTCGGCAGGGGCCGCCCTGCTGTTCGCCTTCGTCGATGCCTTGCAACTGCGCATGCAGGCGAGCGGGCTCGGCCACATTCCCTATGAGGCGTTCCTTATGCTGCCCTTCATCTTCACCATCGTTGCGATGGCTATCATGTCGCGCAATGCGGTGGCGCCATCAGCCTTGCTCAAGCCGTTTCGCAGGGAAGAGCGGTAACCACTGGCTAGGCGCAAGGCAAGCTACCCTGCGGCTGCGGCGATCGCGAAATCATGCTCGACGCCCCAGAGCGGGCCACTGAATGGAGTCCTTTGGCGCGTACCCGGGTCGTCGATGCGCTTGAACTTGGGGAGCAGGCTCTCTAGGAGCGTAAGCGCGGATGGCTCTCATGCCAATTTCAGCCGAATTTCAGCCTTCGGTCAGGACGGTTGGCCGGGGGCGAGGCACCATGGGTGCATTCCGGGCGTCTAAAGGATTACGCCATGACATCCGCCGAGATTGTCCTTGCTGCTTTCACGGTTTTCAACGCACTGCAGATTGTATCTTACATCCCGCAGATCGTCTGCGTCGTACGCGATCGCCACGGTGCCTCGGCCATCGCCTACTCGACCTGGATCATCTGGCTCGCCGGCAATGCTGCGACCACGGCATATGCGCTCGTCAACATATGGGACATTTGGCTTGCCGCCGTGAACGCCGTGCACACGCTTTGCTGTCTCGCCATCCTCCTCCTCACCGCGTGGAAACGGGCGCGTCATCGGGATCGCGAATGGACATCGTCGGCGCCCGGCCCCTCTTTGGCACCGCTGTAGGAAGCAAGACGCAGAACCACAGACCGACTTGAAATGGGAAGAAAACCATCATGGCAGACGCGCACATCAATCACTGGGATGAAAATCATTCCCGCAGTTTCCTGAATTACGGCCGCTATTTCGTTCCCGAGCGCGAACGCCAGATCGAGATCGTCGCCGACCTGATCCCGCTGTCGCGCAGCGGCGACCTGCTGGTCGAGCTGTGCTCGGGTGAGGGCTTGCTCAGTCGCGCGCTGCTCACCCGGTTTCCGGCGTGCCGCGTGCTGGCGCTCGACGGCTCGGCGGACATGCGCGTGCAAACGCTGGAAACCTGCCGCGACTACGCCGATCGTCTGACCACGGCAACGTTCGAGCTGGAGCATTGCGACTGGCGCGATTTTTCCGAACCGCCGCATGCCATCGTCTCCTCACTCGCCATCCATCATCTCGACGGCGGCCAGAAGCGAACGCTGTTCGCCGACCTGGCGTCGGCGCTGCGCCCCGGCGGTGTTCTCGTCGTGGCCGACATCGTGCGCCCGCCAAGCGAAAGCGGTCTCGGGATCGCGGCGCGGCAGTGGGACGAGGCTGTGCGTTCGCGAGCCTTGGCGATCGACGGCGACTTGGCGGCCTTCGCCGAGTTCAACCGTCTCGGCTGGAACTATTTCCGCAATCCCGACGGCGAGCCGATCGACAAGCCGTCTTCGCTGGCCGAACAGCTGGCGTGGTTCTCCGAGGTCGGCCTCGTCGGCGTTGATTGCGCCTGGCTGTTCGCGGGCCATGCCATCTTCAGTGGGCGCAAGCCTTGATGTCCTGGCGCAGGCATGGTGTTTTCGAATGTGCGAGGGTGGTTCTCGATACTGACAGATAGCCGTCGCGTTCGGGTCGAAGTGGTTTGACGTCTTCATGAAGGGCGACATGACAACGTTCGAATTTTCCGGCTACATACTCGATCTGCGACGCGGCAGACTGCAGAAGGCCGGCGTCGATATCGACCTTCGCCCGAAATCGCTTTCGCTGCTGGTCTATCTTCTGGAGAATGCCGGCCGTGTCATCGGCAAGGACGAATTGGTCAACGCGGTCTGGCCCAATATCGCCGTCTCCGACGATTCCCTCACGCAATGCATGAAGGACATCCGCAAGGCGCTCGGGCCGGATGCGGATGGCCTAATCCGCACCATGATGCGGCGGGGCTATGTGATCGATGAAGACCATGTCCGGCGTATCGAGGATCGCGGCAAGGCTCCGGCCGAAGTCGAGGACCATACGCTTGCGGACACGCCATCAATTGCGGTCCTGCCTTTCGAGAATCTGAGCGGCGACCCGACGCAGGACTATTTCGCTGACGGCATGGTGGACGAAATCACCACGGCCCTGTCGCGCATGCGCTGGCTGTTCGTCATCGCCCGTAATTCGAGCTTCGCCTACAAAGGCCATCCCGACGACGTGAAGCGGGCAAGCCGCGAACTCGGCGTGCGCTACGTTCTGACCGGCAGCGTGCGCAAGGCCGGCGATCACATCCGTCTCACGGGGCAGCTCATCGACTCGCCTTCGGGAAAGACGATCTGGGCCAATCGCTACGACGGCACCATGGCCGACATTTTCGACCTGCAGGACCGCATCACAGAAAGCGTCGTCGGCGCCATCCAACCATCCATTCTCTCTGCCGAGATCGAGCGCTCGCGGCGCAAGCGACCTGAAAGCCTCGCCGCCTACGACTATGTGCTGCGTGCCTTTCCGCTGGTCTGGTCGCTGGACAGGACCCAGAACGAGACCGCCGGCGCACTGCTCGACCGAGCGATCGCAATCGAGCCGACCTATCCGCTGGCGCTCTCACTTCTGGCCTGGTGTCATGAGCAGCGCGCTGTCTACAACTGGACCGAGACCCCGGTCGCCTCCCGAAACGATGGCCTGCGCCTGGCGCAGAAGGCGGCGGCGCTCTCCAGTGACGACCCGATGGTGCTTGCCGTGCTCGGCGCGGCGCACTCCTTCGCGCGCGACTACGATGTCGCCGACGCCCATCTGCAGCGGGCTCGCGCTCTCGACCCGAATTCGGCTTGGGTGTGGATGCGCAGTGCCTGGCTCGATGTCTATCGCGAACGGCCTTCGGCGGCGATCGAGCGTTTCGAGCGTTTCGAGCGGCTGAGCCCGCTCGACTCGATGGGCTACATGGCGCAGATCGGTATCGGTGCCGCCCATTTCGTCGCTTCGCGCTACGACGAGGCTGTGACTCAGACGCAGCGTGGTTTGAGCCAACAGCCCGACGCGACATGGGCGCTGCGCCAGCTGGTGACGGCGCTGGTTCATGCCGGCCGCCGGGATGATGCGCGGCGCGAGTGCCGTAAGTTGCTTGAAAGCTACCCGGGGCTGACCATCGCCAAGGTCTGCGATGCGCTGCCTTTCGGGTCGAGCACTATGGAACGGATCGTCTCTGGCCTTCGCGAGGCAGGCCTGCCGAACTGAGCCGGCACAGCCTTCACGATCCTCAGCACCGTTATCGCACGCCACGCCAATCAGAGTTCGCGGCGAAAGCGGCGGTCTTCCACCACTCGTGCCAGAACCTCCGTCGGGTCGCGGTCGATTGGCCAGGTAAAAGCGTTCTCGATATCGCAGCCTGTGAGGCCGATATCGCGGCGCTCGCATTCGCTCATGGCTGCCAGACATGCGAGCTCGCTGCGTGCTTTCCAGAAGCGTGGCAGCCACAGCAGCGTCCATTTCGCTGCCGTATACAGCCGGAAAAGCGGGGAGAAGGAAGCGTGCGATCCGTAGCCGGTTTCGGCGCTGATGAAATGATCGATCGTCGTCATGGCGTTTGTCTCCGTCTGAAACTGTCGTCGGTGACAGCAAGGACGAGGATAGCCAGGCACCTGTCGGACATCGTGAAACCGCGGCGAAAGTTGTGGGAAATTGCGGCGAAACTTGCCCGCAAGATCACTCGTCGGAAGGCCTCACACCGCGGTAAAGCCGTTGTCGACGAACAGATGCGCCCCGTTGACGAAGCTGGCCTCGTCGCTGGCGAGGTAAAGTGCTGCCTTCGCCACCTCTTCCGGCTCGCCGATCCGCCCTTGCTGCGCGGCCATTGCCGCGTCGGAGACATCGACGCCGAGCTTGCCGAGATCGGCGACCTCGCGCAGGCCATGCGGTGTCCTGATGAAGCCGGGGCAGACCGCATTGCAGCGGATGTTGCGGTCGCGGAACTCGACGGCGATGGCGCGCGCGAACATGTGGCAGGCGCCCTTGGTGGTGTCGTAAAGCACCTCCATCGGCGTCGCCGCCACCGCCGAGATCGACGAGGTGCAGACGATGGAACCACCGCCGGCGGCGATCATGCCGGGCAGCACGGCGCGCGTCATCAGGAACATCGAGCGCACGTTGACGGCATGCAGCCAGTCCCACTCCTGCAGCGTGGTCTCCAGGAAGGGTTTGATGACAATGGTGCCGGGATGATTGAACAGCGTGGTGACCGGGCCGAATTTTTCCGTCACGCCCTTCACCGCAGCCTCGACCTGCGCCTCGTCCGATACGTCGCCCACCCAGTGCTCGGCGACATGGCCGCGCGCTCGGATCGCGGCTGCGGTGGCGGCGGCAGCCTCGCCGTTGCGGTCGATGATCGCCACCTTGGCGCCCTCCGCCGCGAAAAGCTCCGAGGCCGCACCGCCCATTCCCGTTGCGCCGCCTGAGACGATGGCGATCTTGCCAGCCAGCCTTGTGCCCATGGGTTGCTCCCTGCGCTACTTGTTGTGAGGTCGCGGCCTCCGCTCGAGCAGCAATGCTATTCCTTATGGATCGGCTGGCCAAGCCGTGCCTTGCCGACGCCGGCCGCAAGCAGATCTCGCGTTCCCGGCCGATGGCGGTCGCTGAGTCACCGGGACGAGACCGAGGAGGAGCAGCACCTCCAATTCAGGCGTTGAGCGCCGCCAGCACCCGCTCCGGCAGGAACGGATAATGCCGCAGCCGCACGCCGCCGGTAAGCCGCGCCACCGCGTTGGCGATCGCCGGACCGATCGGCGGCAGGCCGACCTGGCCGACGCCCCCGATCGGGTTCTCGGGCGTTGGAATCACGGCGACCTGGATATCAGGCGCCTCGGACATGCGTATCACCCGATAGGTGTCGAAGTTCGATTCCTATACCTCACCATTGACGATGTTGATCTGCTCGAACAGCGCGTGGCTGGCACCGTTTTTGATCCCGGTAATCATCAGCGCTTCGATGGTGCGCGCCTGTACCGCTATCCCCGGATCGACAGCGCACCACACGGTGTGCACGCGGATCTCGCCGGTTTGCCGGTCAAGCGAGACCTCGGCGATCTCAGCGCAATGGGAGCCAAAGGCATCGGAATAGGCGATGCCTAGCGCCCGCCCGTCGCGTTGGCGGTCCCATTCCGCCATTTCGGCAACGGTCTCGATGACCTTGCGCGCCCGCGGCTGGTCCTTCAGGAGCCCCAGCCGAAGCGCCACAGGATCGACGCCCTTGGCGGTGGCGATTTCGTCGATGACACATTCGATGCCGAACCTGGTATAGCCGACCCCGACCCCGAACCAGAAGCCTATGTCCAGACCATTATCCCTACGGATATATTCGATCTGATGCGCAGGGACGGCATAGTTGAAATGCGCACCCTCGGTCACCACACTGTCGTGGCCCCCTTCGCTCTCGAACAGCTGAGGCATCGTGCGGGCAAAAATGGAATCCGCCACGATGCGGTGCCGCCAGCCGACGATGTTGCCGTCGGCGTCGAGCCCGACCTGCACATGTTGCGCCTCGAGCGGCCGGTATTTGCCATGCTGGACGTCGTCTTCGCGGCTCCAGATGACCTTGACCGGGCGGCCTTGCACCGCCTTGGCCAGCGACACTGCATCGATGATGAAGTCGGCCTCGGCTTTGCGACCAAAGCCGCCACCGAGCAGGGTGGTGTTCACCTTGACCTTGTCAGGGGTGGTGCCGGCCACCTCCGCGGCAAAGCCCTGGGTGCCCGTTGGGCCTTGCGTCGGAGCCCACACCTCAACCGTATCGCCCGTCACGAGCGCCGTGGCGTTCATTGGCTCCATGGTCGCATGGTGAACATGGTCGCTCATGTAATCGACCTCGATGACCGTCGCGGCCTTCGAGATCGCGGCCTGTGCGTCGCCTTCCGTGGCAGCGCTGACGCCGGTTTGGGCGAGGTCGCGGCCAACGTTGCGGTACTCTTCCAACAGCCGATCGCTGGTGTAGCCGCGGATCCGCGACGACGTGGTCCACACAATTTTGAGCAGATCCTTGGCCCGCTTCGTCGCCTCGACCGTTTCGCCGATGATGGCGACGCCGTAAGGCAGCGGAACGATGTGCGTGATGCCCGGCACGGCCCTGGCTTCGGCATCGTCGATGGTTTCCGGCTGCTCGCCCTGTACCGGCGCCCGCAGGACCGCTCCGTACAGCATGTCGGGAAGCTGCACGTCGATGCCGAAGATCGCGGTGCCGTCGACCTTCGAGGGTACGTCGACACGCGGTACCGTCAGATTCCCGATATAGCGCCACTGATCGCTCGGCTTCAGATCGGTATCGGTCGCCTGCGGCAACGGATCCGGAAGGGTACCGACCGCGGCGACCTCGCCATAGTCGAGCGAGCGGCCCGACCGCGCGTGCACGACCCGGTTGGGCTCCGTGGTGAGTTCGCTCACCGGAACGTTGAGCATGGCGGCAGCACTCGCCAGGATGACCTTGCGGGTCTGGACGCCGACCAGACGCAGCATATTGTAATAGCCCCGCGTGGATTCGCTGCCGCCGGTGAGCTGTACGCCGTAAAAGCCGGGGTTGCACCCATGGATCCGCTCTCAGATGTGCTGTCGCTGCTGAAGCCGCGCAGTTATGTGTCCGCTGGCTTCGATGCAGGTGGAAACTGGTCGATCCGGTTCTCCGACCAGCACGAACGCATCAAATGCTACGCTGTGGTTTCCGGCGGATGCTGGCTCTCCGTGGAAGGCGTTGCCGATGCGGTGGGCCTGGAGAAGGGAGACTGCTTCGTGCTGCCGAGTGGGCGGCCTTTCGGCCTCGCAAGCGACATGACTTTGACGCCTGTCGAAGCCGGCACGATTTTTTCCCCCCGCGCGCGCTGGCGGCGTCGTGACGTATAATGGCGGCGGTGATTACTTTCTTGTCGGCAGCCGCTTTGCCGTCAGCGGCAATCATGCCGGCATCCTGTTGGGCATGCTGCCGCCCATCGTCCATATCCGGAAAGAAACGGATCAGGCGGCGCTACGCTGGTCGGTGGAGCGGATGATGCAGGAACTGCACGAGCCGCAGCCTGGCGGTTTTCTGGTCGCGCAACACCTCGCCCACATGATGTTGGTTCAGGCCCTGCGCCTGCATCTGGCGGAAGGGCTGGGACGTGGCGTTGGATGGTTCTTCGCCCTGGCAGATAGACAGATGGCTGCTGCGATCAACGCCATGCATGACGATCCGGCGCATCGCTGGACATTGCAGGAGCTGGCGGAGCGTGCCGGTATGTCGCGATCGACCTTTGCCCTGAAATTCAAGGAGATGGTTGGGACGTCACCTATGGAGTACCTAACGAACTGGCGAATGCTGCTGGCCGGGGACAGGCTGGCGAATTCTAGCGATCCAATTTCCATAATCGCCCTGTCGCTCGGCTACGAATCCGAAAGCGCCTTCAGCACGGCCTTCAAGCGGGTCATGAACTGTACACCACGGCAATATGGCCGCGGCCGGAACCCGGCTTCCCCTTCAGCGTTCAACACGCGCCCAGAGGACACGGCCGCTGCCCGCTGGTTGAAAGCCGGTTGACCCAGCCCGCCGAAGGGAATTTTCAGCCGCCGCTGAGCGCCTGCATCACATTCGGCAGCGCCGGCAGCGTCAACAAAACCGTGCCGGCAAGCCAGATGGACGAGACGACGATGCTCCTGGGCTGCGCCGACCAGCGCTCATAAAGCGCGGCCGGCACGCCGGCGAGCATGATGGTCACCGTCGACAGGATCAGCGCACTTGCCATATAAACGATCTGGCTTAACGGGGGCGCCCAGCCCGGATACCAGACCGGATAGAACAGGAACACGATCAGCACCCACGGCGAAAAGATACCGTTGACGATGGCGACCGCCATGACCGGCACAAGAGCGTTTCTGTCCATTGCCTCAACCCCCCTGTGAAGCCATCGGCGCAATGCCGAAATTGATCAGCAAGACGAGGTAGCTCACGCGCAAGGCCATAAGCCAGAGCACGCTGAAGACGATCAGCACCGGCTGGGTCAGGATCGACGGTGTAATGATCCGCACGATCCGCAGGAACGGGTCCGTGACGGTCTTGAAGAAGCGCCAGATGTAGTTGTCCCAGCTTTCGGGCACGAAGAGGCCGAGCACGAGACGCCCCATCAGCGTGTACATCACCGCGGCGAGGATGAAATTCGGAATGTGGAAATACCAGTAGGACCAGAAATCGTTCATGTGGGATTTTCCAGGCAGCGGCGGCGCCGCGTTATGCCAGCGACGCCTCCGAAATGAAAGCGGGGTCCGTCGCCGGACCCCGCTTCGAGCGCCGATCGCTATGCGCGATCAGGCAGTCTTTTCTTCCATCATCTGCTTGCCGCGCGGTACGCGGATTTCCTCGATGAAATCCTGCATAGCCCGGGACGGTGCCCTGGTGAGAAGGCTGACGATGATCATCACGGCGAAGCCCACCGGCAGACCGAAGGCCGCCGACGAAATGTTCTTCACGCCCCACCACAGTTCCATATTCGGCGTCGCCTTGTCGAAGTCGGCGCCATACTGAGTCATGACAAGGTAGAAGATGGTGATGCCGAAGCCCGCGATCATGCCGGCGACCGCACCGGCCGAGTTGGCCCGCTTCCACCAGACGCCGAGCACCAGCGCCGGGAACAGCCCGCCGGCGGCAAGCGAAAACGCCCACGACACCATCGACAGGATGTCCGACGGCTTGGTCGACGCGACGTAGGCGGCCAGCACGGCGACCATAACCAGCAAGATGCGGGACACGATCAGGCGCCGCGACGTAGGCGCATTCTGGTCGATCATCTTGTAGTAGATGTCGTGGCTGAGCGCGTTGGCGATGGCCAGCAGCAGGCCGTCCGCCGTCGACAGCGCGGCGGCAAGACCGCCGGCGGCGACGAGGCCCGAGATGACGTAAGGCATGCCGGCCATTTCCGGCGTCGCCAGCACGATCATGTCGGCGTTGAGGTTGATGTCGGCAAACGAAAGTGCCGTCACGCCCTTTTCGGCGCAGGCCGCGACGATCGCCGCGGTGTCTGTCGCCGCCTTGCCGCAGATCTGCACGAGCGTATTGTCGGCAGCGGACCAGCGCATCATCCAGCCGGCTTTCTCGGCGATGTTTTCGGGCGTCAGGCCCGACGCCACCAGGTCGAGCATCGTCCACTTGGCGAACGCCGCATAGGCGGGCGCGGTGAAGTAGAGGATGAAGATGAACAGCAGCGACCAGGCGACCGAAACACGCGCTTCACGCACCGACGGGGTGGTGAAGTAGCGCATCAGGACGTGCGGCAATGACGCCGTTCCGACCATCAGGCAGAGGATCAGCAGGAAGTAGTTCTTGGCATCATAGCCGCCATGCACGAACGGCGTGATGTGATGCACGGTGATGCCCTGCGCCGTCTCAAGCGCGGTGATGCTCGCCAGCGCCTGGCCTTGCATCAATTGTGGGATCGGCACGCCGGTCTTCACCGTCGACATCCAGATGACAGGGATGAGATAGGCGATGATCAGCACGATGTACTGGGCGACTTGCGTCCAGGTGACGGCGCGCATGCCGCCCAGCATCGAGCACACCAGGATGCCGGCAAGACCGACATAGACCGCGACGTTGAAGTCGATGCCAAGGAAGCGAGCCGAGATCAGCCCGGTGCCGAAAATCTGCGCGACCACATAGGTGAACGAGCAGGAGAACAGAACGATCACGCCGATGAAGCGGGCAAGATTGCCGCCGTAGCGCGCCGACAGGAAGTCGGGAATGGTGTAGGCGCCGAACTTGCGCAGATAGGGCGCAACGAGGATGGCCACGAGCACGTAGCCGCCGGTCCAGCCGAGCACGAAACCGAGGCCGTCATAGCCGAGCAGGTAGAGCGAGCCGGCCATGCCGATGAAGGAGGCCGCTGACATCCAGTCGGCGCCGGTCGCCATGCCGTTGTAGAGCGCCGGTACGCGACGCCCGGCGACGTAATATTCACCGACGTGCATGGTGCGGCTCAGGATGCCGATTACCGCGTAGATGACGATGGTAAAGCCCATGAACAGGTAGCCGATTACAACATTCTCGACACCCATGGCGCTCAAGATCGCCATCAGGATGATGAACGCTATGAAGCCGCCGGTGTAGATGCCGTAGATGCGGCCAAGATTGGAGGTGAAGTCGCCTCCGCCTGCGGTGGTAGATGTCGTGTTAGCCATTGACGTTCCCCCGATCATTCTTCATTGACGCCATGCTCTTCGTCGATTGCGTTCTGACGCCGTGCGAACCAGAACAGCATGACGACGAAGGCGATGAGCGAACCCTGAGCGGCCATGTAGAAGCCGAGCGGAAAACCAAAAATGACGATGCTGTTGAGTTGCTCCACGAACATGTGGATAACGTAACCGAAGAATACCCACAGGCCCAGCATGGTGAACATGAGGCCCTTGGTCTTGTTCCAATAACTTACGCGGTCTGGCGTCGCCATAGCTTGAACCCTCCCTTGGTTGGCAGCTTGCGAACCGTCTCGACCGCAAGGCGCCGTTTAACGCTTGCCTCTTCCGCTAACGCGGAAGCCCTCCGGCATATGTCGCGGCAGGTATAGAATCAGCCGACCGTAACTTTGTATGAGTATCACTTCTTGTCGCTGCTGTTCATACGACTTTAGAATCGGTGAGAGGACTGGAGAATCGGTGAGAGGACTTGAATCGGTAAGAGGGCTGGCGGTGCGGCGTCGCGGAGGCTAAACGGTCAACATCGGTTGGAGAACAAGACCGAAGGGAGAGCGTCATGGGCCTGCTGAACGACCTGTTGCCCGAGTTCCTGCGCAAGCCGCGGCCGATCGTTACGGTAGACGACCTGGCTGACTTCATGGATTCCCGCGCCGCCTTCCTGGCGCAGAAAAGCATCGTCGAGTTCTGCCGGGTCAGGGCAGGGGTCTACTGGCAGAAGCTGTTCAGCGAGAAGGAATTCCAGGCGGCGCTGAACCATTCACGCTGGCGCGCCTATCCTGCGTGCTACGCCATCGTGGCGGAAATGGTGGAGGGTGCGCTGCGCGAACCCGCCGGCTTGCGCCAGCGAGGCCTGCCAGCGGCGCTGGAAAAAGTGGCCCTGGCAAGCTTTTCCAAATATCCGGTTCCGGAGGGCTCGCCCCCCAGTTTCTGGGAGGACGCCGCCGAGCTCACTCGTCAGCGCCTCGCCGCCACGCAGATCGGTCCGCCGCGGCCGGTGCGCGAGATCCCCGAGCCGCTGGCGCGAACGGTTTTCGAGATGGTCCCGATCCATCCCAACCTCCTGACCAACGACTACGACTATATCTTCAACTTCCTGAGGATGAATCTGCTGCGCGCGCATGAGGATTTCCTTGCGCAGGCTGACCGCGGCGCGCTCGTCGACGAGCTGCTTGGTGCCTCGCGCATTTGAGCTTTGTGCCGGCGCGCCGATATCGAAGGCTCCCCCTTCGGCCTTGCGCCGTGCGAGCGTCGTCGGCTATGCGAACATCAGGTCCCGCACCAGGTCGGGTGCCGACTGGAGGCGCTTGATGAGGCTCTTGAGCTCTGCCTGCTGCTCGCGCGTCAGGGCATTGATCTCGATGCTGTTGGATACAGGTATACCAGCGTAGATATCATGCGTCTGCTGGCCGAGCAGCAAGCCGATCAGCATGGCATGGCCGGCCAGCATCGCCTTCATGTCGCGGTCGCCACCAATATCCTGCGCGATCAGTTTCTCGAGCCGGGCACGTGTGCTCCGCTCGCGGATGCCGTGGCGAATTGCAAGCGTGCGTGCGGTCGCGACGATCGGAAAAAGGCCATGCTTCTTGACGTCCAGCCGGCCATTTTCAAGCTGAAAGCCGCCAAAGACAGTAAAGGGATTACCGGTTGTCATCTGCTCGCCGAGAAGCTTCGCGAACACCGGCTCGGCGTGGCCACGGTCATAGGCATATTCGATGAACTGCGCGGCCAGCGTCGTGTCGCCGTGCACCGGTCGCAGATCGTAGACAATATCGACGTTGAGCAGGTCCTGAGGCCGTAGGCGGCGAACCCAATCCTCGACGCGCCCCTTCCAGGTGTCGAGGCTTCCGCGGAATGCGGCGTTCGCGGCCATTACCCCGCCTTTGCAATACGGCACGCCTGAGATGTCGAGCATGTCGGCGAGCTTGGTGCCGAGTTTTTTGAACCAGCTGTCTTCTGGCCCATCCGGCTCGCCATCTGCGAAGACGATTGCGTTGTCCTGGTCAGGGGCCATCAGGCTTTCGCCTCGGCCGCCCGAGCCGAGCACGAGCACGGCATAGGCGCAGGGCGGCGGGCCGTGGCCTTCGATCTGCATCTGTTGTTCGGCAAGCACGGCGGCGCGGCGGGTAAGGGAGCAAAGTTCATCGCTGATGATTTCAGCCACCACGCGCGGGTCGATCGCTTCGCCGATGAGCGAACGTACTACGCCCGGCAGCATCGACCAGGTAGCCGCCAGTTCGGCGGCGTCCTTGGCGTGTTCGATCGTGTCGTCGAGATCGATGGCAGCGGCGGCGCGGAGCCTCAGCAGGTCACGCGACGAAAGCACGCCGACCAGCATGCCCCCATCGTCGCGGACAGCGAGGTGGCGGACTTTCAGCCGATCCATGCGGCCGATCGCCCGATAGGCGAAGGCGGCGGCGCGGATGCTTATCAGCGGTCGCGTTGCGATGCTTCCGACCGGCATGTCAAAAGCCCGCTCGGCGTCGGACGATATGCGGCGCATCAGGTCACGCTCGGTAACGATGCCATACTCCTCGATCGGTTGATCCGGCGTTCCACGGTCGGACACCAGGACCGAGCTGATCTTGCGCTTCACCATGAGGTCGATGACCTGCCTGGTCGGTTTGGTCGACTTGACCACGACTGGCGGGCCGCTCATGAGGCTGCCGACGCGATGGCGATAGGCATAGGGATCAACCGGCTGAAACGCGGGAGCCTGGGGTCGCGACACCGGCTCGGCCCAGCCGGCGCGATGGCCGGCTTCGAGAGCGTCCGAAAGGGCAAGGCAGGCGACCTCGGTCTCTCCGAGTGTTCGGATGTTGCGCTTGCGCAATTCCGGAATCAACGCGGCAAAGATGTCTCCCGCCGCGATCGCATCGCCCAGGGCCGAATGGCGGCCAGCTATCTCCAGGCGAAGCCAGGCGGCGATCGTTTCCAGCGAATGATCTGCCAGATTGGGATTTGCTATGGTTGCAAGAAGCCGGACGCACAGCGCCCGAGGCTTTTTCCAGGGCAAGCGGGCGCGTCGGCATTCGCGCTCCAAGACCGCCAGGTCGAAGCCGATCGAGTGTCCGACGAGGATGCGGTCGCCGACGAACTCCTGGAATTGCCCCCATGCATCAGGGAAGCTCCCGGCTCCGTCAACATCGGTATCGGTGATGCCGTGGACAAGCGAGGCCTCGGACGAGATTGCTTCGCCAGGATCGATGAGGAGATCGAGTTGAGGTTTCCGGACGACCTTGCCATGCGCGATGCCGATCGCACCAATCTGGACCACGCGTGCCCTTGTGGCGTCTGGCCCGGTTGTTTCGGTGTCGACGGCGGCAGCCGCAATCGCTATCAGCGGTGTCGCGCCGGTCGCCGGCTTCAATTTCGTCCCTTTTGACATAGCTGGATAGGCTTCCTCTGCCGGATGTCCCGGCTTGCCGAAACAGCGCTCTGTCGATGCCGGAAAGGTTCGATCCTGCTTGCCCTGCAGCATAGAGCGCGCCGGCGGGCCGCGTCGATGGCCGAATTTCAGGCTATGGCACACCCGTCCAGGCGGCACATTCGCCTTAAAGTGATTTGATACGGTCGAAGCGCTCGCACATTGTCGGCGAGTTTGTTGCCGAGGCGGCCGATGGATGAGATCAGGCGGGTTGCTGTGGGATGCATCGGGCGCGCCGTAATGTTCGGATCGCTTGCCATCGGCTGTGTCATGGTCGGCTTCTCCTTCAACCCGGTGTCAGCATTCCGTTCCGGCGCGTTCCTCACGCTGACTATGGTTTTGGCACTGATGTGGAAAGCCACGACCGCAGGCAGCAAGAATCCCAAGCACACCGAAGTCTGGCTCTACCTCGATGAGAAATCGCGCCCAGCCGATGGCCCGGCGCGACGGGTGTTTGGCACCATCATCTGCGATGTTTACAAACTCTACGCCCGGATCGCGCTCGGCGTAGCGGTTGGATTCTTCCTGGTGTCGCTGGTGCTGATGCTGTTCGGTCTGGAAGCTTACAGGCCGCCCAGCAAATAGCACGCCGCCCCGGCCCGTGTCCCTGCGCCTGCATGGGCCCGGCGTTTTTGCCATTGGGCCGATCGGGCTCGGGAGCGCCGCGCTAAGCAGCAAACAAACCAAATTGCCTTCTGATTTGAGAAAAACATTCCAAGGATCGCTGGAAAATAGCACTCGACAAAGTCTACTTATTTTATAGATTAACTGCCGAGACGGAGATCGATATGTCCTATTTCCAGAACGCCCGGACTGCCCGCAAAGACCAAAGACTCGGTTCTGACCAGACTTGGCGGCCGGCCTATGAGGGCGCCTTTGCCTATCTCGTCTTTGCCCTTGCGTTCGTGTTCACCGGCGCAGTCGTCCTGGGCCTTATCCCCTGATCATGGAGCGCCCGAGTCATCGGGTCCTGACTTACAGGGATAGCGATCTGCCGTTGCGCAATATCGGAGTTGAATGAACCCAGTGCCGGTGCGCTTTCGCGCGTGCCCCCTGACCCAACGTGATGGAGGAGATGGCAATGCCGATCGAGTTCACGCATGTTCCCGGCAAAACTCACCCTGCCGATTCAACCGTGCCGTTTTTCTACGATTTCGCGGAAACCGCGACAAAGCTGTTGCTGATCGAGGACATCGGTTTTCAGAAGATCGTCGTCGACGATCCGGCCGGGCTGCTGACCAATATGGATATTGCCGCCCGGGCGCTGGACCGCACGTCCTCACTCGAGGTCGTTCTCACGCATTGGGCCGGTGTGATCGAGCCGACGGTGGCGGCACGGCAATTGGCGGCGCTCGACGCAAAAAGCGGCGGGCGGCTGTCGCTCAGGATGCTCAGCGAGCCGCTGAACGACGACGATGCCGAGGCACGGCCGGTCGGCCATACGATCGTCTGGCAGCGGATCGACGAATATCTGGTGCTGCTGAAGCGGCTGTGGTCGAACGATAGGCCGTTCGATCATGAAGGTGCCTTCTACAGCGTCAAGGGCGGCTATGTGCCGCGCAAGGGCCCGCATGGCGCCGACATGACCATCCGCATGGGCGGACAGTCCGGAACGGCCCTCAGGGTCGCCGGGCGGCATGCCGATGTCTTCGAACTGGCACCGGGTTCGCCCGACGAGATCCGGCAGCTGATAGGGCGGGTGCGCAGTGCCGCCGCCGAGCACGGCCGGGCCGGCAAGCTGCGTTTTGCGCTTCCGGTCCGGATCCGTTCGGAGCACAACGCCCCCTGCCAAAAGGCGGTCGAAATTGCCGGGCCGCCGGCGCAGGTTGCGCTGTCGTTGCTTCCTTATGCGGCTCTGGGAATCCATGAATTCATGATCGGGGTCGACAGGCCGCATAAGATCGCGGCGGCGGGCCGCGAAACGATCGCGCTGCTGCGCAATTCGCTGACCCGCCGCGAGGCCGATGTCCCCCAGCCCGGGGCGTTTGCGCCTCGCGCGATCCGGGAAACACGTGCCCGCGGAACAGCAGCGACTTGTCGGCGTTGACAGCCCCGCTGAAGTCGAACTTTCCTTCATAGCGGTCGAAACTTCCGGCGCCGAGCTCGATCTCGCGGAGGGTCTCCTCGGTCGGGCGGTGGAGCCCTGCGTGGCGACATCGCCGTCGACCGTCCCAAAGCGCTTCCGACGCGTTCCCGAATGTTGATCGGATCGAGTGGTGGTCGCCTCCTGCGCGACGCGTGGCCGCCAAGCAGCATAGGCAGCGACATTGCCGCGATCAGCAGGTTTGGCGCGCAGTCATTTCGTCTCGAATTCTTCCGCGACCAAAACCAGTCACCATCGCGGCGCGCTCCCCCTTTCGAATTTCGACGCGAATCCGGCGTCACGACATTTTTGTGACTCAAATAGCCATCTTCATTGTTGACTCGCAAACTCATGTTTCATAGTCAACCGGGCGTCGGCGACGAGTTGATCGCGCCGAAGGACGGCAGGCTGCTGACGCGCGGCACGCCGGACCAGATCATGCAGGGCGACGTGCTCAATGGAATTTTCGGTGTCGAGATGGGCGTGTTTGCGCACCCCGTCACCGGCCAGCCCATCGGCTATGTGCAATGAGGCCACTCTCGAGAATAAGGAAGAAGCCCTTGTCCAGACATGGTTTGTTCGCGGCGTTGCTCGCATCCGTCATCCTGTCGGCCGGCGGCGCGGCCGCCCAGGAGCAACCGGGCGCGGCCCCGGCGATCGAGGCGCCGGCTCCAGTGCCTGGGCAGGCTGCGCCAGACGCGGCCGTGCCATCGGCGACGCAGCCAGTTGTGACCACGCCCACCGAGACCACGCCTACCGAGACGGGCCCTTCGACGGCGACGTCCCTGACCTTGCCGCGCGATCTGTCGCCATGGGGCATGTTCATGGCGGCCGACATCGTCGTGAAAGCGGTGATGATCGGGTTGGCTTTTGCGTCCTTCGTCACCTGGACGATATGGCTGGCCAAGTCGCTGGAGATCCTTGGCGGCAAGCTGCGCGCCCGCCGCGCGGCACAAGCGATCGGCAATGCCGCGACGCTGAACCAGGCCGGGCGCGCGCTGGGCCATAGTAACGGTCCTGGCGCCCTGCTGGTGCGGGCAGCCGAGGAAGAGACAGCACTTTCGGCCGGCTCGCTCGACCATGTGTCCGGCGAGGGGCTGAAGGAACGGGTCACCTCGCGCCTGTCGCGCATCGAGGCGGCGGCGGCGCGGCGCATGTCGCGCGGCACCGGCGTGCTGGCGACGATCGGCTCGACCGCGCCCTTCGTCGGCCTGTTCGGCACGGTCTGGGGCATCATGAACGCCTTCATCGGCATCTCGCAGGCGCAGACCACCAATCTCGCCGTCGTCGCCCCGGGTATCGCGGAAGCCTTGCTGGCCACCGCGATGGGCCTTGTCGCAGCGATCCCGGCGGTGGTCATCTACAACGTCTTTGCGCGATCGATAGCCGGCTACAGGCAGATCCTTGCCGATGCGTCGGCAGGGGTCGAACGGCTGGTCAGCCGGGATCTGGATTTCCGCACGGTCGCGCCGGCAAAGCAGATGGCCGCGGAATGAACACGGAGCGACGCCATGGCGGCTAGAATTCGCGACAACATCGACGGCGATCTCGAGGAAAACCACGAGATCAACGTCACGCCGTTCATCGATGTGATCCTGGTTCTGCTGATCATCTTCGTGGTCGCGGCGCCGCTGGCGACGGTGGATGTCAATGTCGACCTGCCGGGCTCGACCGCAACGCCTGCGCCCCGGCCGGAGATGCCGCTGTTCCTGACGCTGAAGAACGATCTCAGCCTGGCGATCGGCAACGACAGCGTGCCGCGCGCAGCCTTCGCCGCCACGCTGGTCGGCAGGACAAAAGGCGACAGGCAGACGCGCATCTTCCTGCGCGCCGACAAGGCGGTCGGCTATGGCGAGCTGATGGAGGTGATGAACCTTTTGCGCGGCGCTGGTTACCTGAAGATCGCGCTGGTCGGCCTCGAGACCGCGCCTGGCGATGCCGCGGCGCCGCAAGTCGGAACGGGCCAATAATGTCGCCGACGGCCGCCCTGCCGATGGCCGATCAGCGGCGTTTCGGCGCGCGCGAGATCGCCTGGTGGGCGGGCGCGGCTGCGCTGGTCCTGGTGGCGCATGCCGCGGTCGGCTATGCGATGCAGGGCTGGCGCCCGGACGAGCCCGATGGCGGGCCGCCGCAGGCGCAGGTGATCGAGCTGTCGCCGATGGCGCTGACGCCGGCCGAGCCGGCGCCGATATCGGATGAGATAGCGCCCGATCAGCCGGATCCGGCCGAGGAGCCCGACACAGTCCAAACGGAGCCTCCGCCCGAACCGCCCGTCGAGCAGGCAGAGCCGGTCACCGAGCCGTCGGAAGCCGCCCCGGCCGACACGGTCGAGCCGACCCCACCGACCGTGGCCGAACGGGTCGACCAGCCGCCGCTTGAGGAGATCGTGCCCGAAATTGCCGAAGCCGTCACGCCGGAAGTGGTCATTCCGCTGCCGCAGCCGAAACCGGTCGACACGCCCGTCGAGGCCAAGCCAAAGAAGCAGGCCAAGACTGAGGTGAAGGAGCCGGCTGAGGTCAAGGCGAAGAAGCCTGACAAAGAGACCAAACAGCGTCCGAAAAAGGAAAAGGCCGCACCGCCGCGGACGACGGCCAGTGTCGCTGCGAATGCCGCAGCCAGGGCAGCCGCCCCGAAATCGGCCAAAGCAGCGGCTGCGAGACGCGGTGTGAGTCCGGACAGATGGAACTCGCGCTTGCGTGCGTGGATAAGACGGCACACAAATTATCCAAGAGCGGCGAAGGCCCGGCGCGCGGAAGGCAGTCCGAGCGTGACCTTCACGATCGACGGATCCGGCCGAGTCCTGTCCGCCCGGCTGGCTCGTTCCTCCGGCGATCCGGACCTCGATAGCGCGGCCCTGAACGCATTGCAGGGCGCTTCGGTGCCCGAGCCGCCGCCGGAACTCGGCTCCCGCATAACCCGCACCGCGCCATTCTCGTTCGCCCTGCGCAACTAGTCCTCTGCACAGTGATTTTGACAGGTCTGGGCCGGCAGCGAACGTCGACAATTCCGTCCAGCTGGAGGGCCCCCCTCTGTCCTGCCGGACATCTCCTCCCCCACAGGGAGGAAGATTGGCCTTCATCACTGATTTCGACCGCCAACCTTGCAAAAAGGACGCTATCCGCGAAGCTGCCGATCTCCCCCAAAGTGGGGGAGATGTCCGGCAGGACAGAGGGGGGCGCGAAGGATCGCTACAGAGCGCTTATTCTGCGCCGCTGCATTCTTCGACTGAGGGCGCCGTCCACATATGGATCCCAGGGTCTTCGCGACGTCGCTTCGCTCCTGCTCCGCGCTGGGATGACGAAGCCGTGGTGGTTCGGGAATATATCTGCAATCCGGACGTAGTGGCCGGCCCCTTGCCTCTGTCACCTGTCTGTCACATACCGGCCATATACATCGATAATTCCGGATTTTAAGATACATGGATAAGAACACCGCTCTTCTAGCATTGGCAGCGCTTGGCCAGGACACCAGGCTCGAAGTGTTTCGCCTGCTGGTGCGGGCGGGCGCAGATGGTGTTCCTGCCGGCGAGATCGCCGCGCGGCTCGGTGCGGTGCAGAACACCATGTCGGCGCATCTGAAGGTTCTCGACCATGCCGGCCTGGTCCGCGCCGAGCGTGACGGCCGGACGATCCGCTACGTCGCCGACATGACCGGTTTTCGCGATCTGCTTGCCTATCTCATGGAGGATTGCTGCAACGGCGCGCCAGAACTCTGCCAGCCGGTCATTCAGGCCGTGACTTGCAACTGTTAGGAGGGAGGACCACCCCATGAATGACCCATACAACGTGCTTTTTCTCTGCACCGGCAACTCGGCACGGTCGATCCTTGCCGAAGCGATCCTCAACCGTGTCGGCGCCGGCAAGTTCAGGGCCTATTCGACCGGATCGCAGCCGAAGGGGGAAGTCCATCCCTACGCGCTCCAACTGATGAAAACCCTCAACCACGACACCTCCTTCGCCCGCTCGAAAGACTGGCAGGAATTCGCTGCCGCCGGCGCCCCCGAGATGAATTTCGTTTTCACCGTCTGCGACAACGCGGCCAATGAAGCCTGCCCGGTCTGGCCGGGACAGCCGATGACCGCGCATTGGGGGGTGCCCGACCCGGCCGCCGTGGACGGCACCGACGCCGAAAAGCATCTGGCGTTTGCCGAAGCCTATCGCATGCTCAACAACCGGATCTCGATCTTCGTCAGTCTGCCGATGAACACGATCGACAAGCTCGCCCTGCAGAAACGGCTCGATGAAATCGGCCGCGATCTGCCGAAGGCCGGCTGACATCATGGCGGCTGACCTGTCCCGTCGCATTGTCGCGGAAGCGCTCGGCACGGCGATGCTCGTCGCGACGGTCGTCGGGTCTGGCATCATGGCGGATCGTCTGACGGATGATGTGGGCCTCTCCCTGCTCGGCAACACGCTGCCGACTGGAGCGATTTTGGTGGTGCTGATCACCATACTCGGACCGATTTCCGGGGCGCATTTCAATCCGGCGGTGACGCTGGTTTTTGCGCTGCGGCGCGAAATCGAAGCCAACGCTGCACTGGCTTATGTCGTCGCCCAGATTGTCGGCGGCGTCGCCGGAACGCTGCTGGCGCATGCCATGTTCGAACTGCCGATTCTGCAGATCTCGCAAACCGTGCGGACCGGAAACGGACAATGGATTGCGGAGTTGGTGGCCGCTTTCGGCCTGGTCTTCACCATTCTTGCCGGTCTTCGCTTTCGTTCGGATGCCATTCCATGGCTGGTCGGCCTCTACATTACCGCGGCCTATTGGTTCACGGCCTCGACCTCGTTCGCCAATCCGGCAGTCGCCATTGCGCGGGCGGTGTCAAACACCTTCGCGGGCATCCGTCCAGTTGACCTGCCGGCGTTCATCCTCGCCGAGCTGCTGGGCGCGCTCCTTGCCATGGCCTTGGCAGGATGGCTGCTCGCTGAGCCCAAACCAATCAGACAGATGAGAGCCGCGAAATGACCATTACTATCTATCACAACCCCAACTGCGGCACCTCGCGCAACACGCTCGCCATCATCCGGCAGTCCGGCGAAGAGCCTGAGGTGATCGAGTATCTGAACAACCCGCCGTCGCGCGAACGGCTGGTCGAGTTGATCAAGGCGATGGGGATGACGCCGCGCCAATTGCTGCGCGAGAAGGGTACGCCGTACGCCGAGCTCAATCTCGGCGACCCCAAATGGACCGACGACGAGATCATCGATTTCATGCTGGCGCATCCGATCCTGATCAACCGGCCGATCGTCGTCACACCGCTCGGGACTATGCTTGCACGGCCGTCCGAAGCGGTTCTCGACACCCTGCCCAATCCGGACATCGGCCCGTTCACAAAGGAAGACGGCGAAGTCGTCATCGACGCGCAGGGCAAGCGCCTTGCCTGACCTGGTGCCCGAAGACTCGCTGCCGAACGTCGATGAAGACCAGTTCCGGCCGATCGACCTGCAGGCGCTGCTCAACGTGCCGCGGTCGATCCAAAAACCTCGCGTGCTGATGCTCTACGGCTCGCTGCGAGAGCGGTCCTACTCGCGGCTCGCGACGGAGGAGGCCGCACGCATTTTGCGCCGCCTCGGCGCCGAGGTGCGCATCTACAATCCCTCCGGCCTGCCGCTGCCGGATTCGACGTCGGCCGACCACGCCAAAGTCCAGGAACTGCGAGACCTGTCGATCTGGTCGGAAGCGCAGGTCTGGTGCTCGCCCGAACGGCATGGCTCGATGACCGGAGTCATGAAGGCGCAGATTGACTGGCTGCCGCTCTCGGCGGGCGGCGTGAGGACGACGCAGGGCCGCACGCTGGCGGTGATGCAGGTGTCGGGCGGCTCGCAGAGTTTCAACGCCGTCAACCAGCTTCGTCTCCTCGGCCGCTGGATGCGGATGGTCACCATCCCCAACCAGTCGTCGGTAGCCAAGGCTTTCAACGAGTTCGACGAGGCCGGCCGGATGAAGCCGTCGCCGTACTACAACCGGATCATCGACGTGATGGAGGAATTGATGAAGTTCACGCTGCTCCTGCGTGATCGGTCCGCCTATCTCACGGACCGCTATTCCGAGCGTGTCGAAAGCGCCGAAGAGGTTGCCAGGCGGGTCAATCAGCGGTCGATTTGAGGCGGGTGCGTGGTCAGCGGCTGCGGTTGGATACCGTTATACGATTATTTCGAGAATGCTCGAAATAATATTTGACGCGACGTTGTCTCGGCGCTATGTTATTTCCATGAAACTCGAACAAGCAGCAAAACAGCTCGAGGCGCTCGGCAATCCGACGCGGCTCAATCTTTATCGTACGCTGGTGAGGGCAGGTGAGGCCGGGCGACCGGTCGGTTATCTGCAGGAAGCCCTCGGCATCGCTGCGTCGACCCTGTCGCATCATCTCCACCGGCTTATCCTGACCGGCCTGGTCACCCAGGAACGCCAGGCAACGACGCTGATTTGCCGTGCCAATTACCCTGTGATGAACGATCTCCTTGGCTTTCTTGCCGATGAATGTTGTGCCGATGCCGCATGCGGCCCGGCTGTCGGCGAGGCGGCTGCTTAACTCTTTTTTGGCTATATTTCTATAATCCTAGAAACATAGAAGGTGTGCCATGGTTTCTGAAAACGATCTCCCGGTCGCCATCATCGGCGGCGGACCTGTCGGCCTGGCGGCCGCCGCCCAACTTGTCAGCCGCGGCCTTCCGGTCAAAGTTTACGAGGCAGGTTCCGCGGTTGGGTCGAACCTTCTGGACTGGGGCCATGTGCGGGTTTTCACGCCGTGGCGCTATTGTGTTGATGCGGTCGCCCGAAAACTTCTCGAGAGCCACGGCTGGCAAATGCCGGAGCCGGAGGCATTCCCCACCGCCAATGAGATCGTCCACCAGTATCTCGCGCCGCTCGCAAAGCTTTCCGAACTGGCGCCGTCGATCGGGACCAGTGCCCGTGTTGTCACCATTTCCCGCTGGGGAGCCGACAAGGTGTTGAGCAAGGCACGGGAGACGCGGCCGTTCATGCTGCTGGTCGAAACGGCGAAAGGCACGCGCCGGGACAGCGCCCGTGCCGTCATCGATGCGTCCGGCACCTGGCAAACGCCGAACCCGCTCGGTGCGGGCGGCTTACCGGCCGAAGGTGAGACGGAATTTGGCGACCGCATCGCCTACGGCATCCCAGATGTTCTCGGCCGCGACCGTCATCTCTATGCAGGCCGCACGACATTGGTGGTGGGCGCCGGCCACTCCGCCGCCAATGCCTTGCTGGAACTGGACCGGCTCACGCAAACCGAACCGGGCACCTCGGCACTATGGGTAACGCGCAGCACCGACCTTGTCCGCATCTACGGCGGCGGCGATGCCGACGCCCTGCCGGCGCGGGGCGAGCTTGGTTCGGATGTCCGGCAGCTCGCCGAGAGCGGACGCGTGCGGCTGTTGACGGGCTTTGCCACGGTTGCCATCCGCGAGGTCGACGGCCGTCTCGCTGTCGAAGGCCAGGCAAAGGACGGGTTGCGCACGCTCGGGCCCGTCGACCGGATCATCGCCGCGACGGGGCAGCGCCCCGATCTCACCTTGACCCGGGAGCTTCGGCTGGACCTCGATCCGTGGCTCGAAGGCGTCAAGGCGCTCGGACCGCTCATCGACCCCAATGAACACTCCTGCGGCGATGTCCCGCCGCATGGTCATCGCGAGCTCAGCCACCCTGAGCCCGATTTCTACACGGTCGGCGTCAAAAGCTATGGCCGGGCCCCAACGTTCCTGCTGCTGACCGGCTATGAGCAGGTCCGCTCGGTCGCCGCGGCGATCGCCGGCGACATGGCGGCCGCCGATGCCGTGCAGCTGGTGTTGCCCGAGACCGGCGTCTGCACGGTGCCGGCGTCACTTTCAGGCGCATCACCTCAGGGTTGCTGCGGCGGACCGGTGCCGGCCGCCGTCGATGCCTGTTGCGTCGACGACGCCAAGGCGAAGGCGAGCGGCAAGTCGGGATGCGGCTGCGGCAGCACGCAAGCGATCGCAGCAGTGCGCAGTGACGATCTCGAGATCGCCGCTCAATGAGCGAGCGGAAAATCCCGGCTGCCGCACTCTGGGCGTTGGGGCTGACGCAGATCATCGGCTACGGCACGCTCTATTACAGTTTTAGCATCCTGGTGCCGTCCATCGCGCTCGAGTTCGCCTGGCCGGATCAATGGGTTTTCGGCGCCCTGTCGGCGTCCTTGCTGGCGGGTGGGCTGTTTGCGCCGACAGCCGGGCGCTGGGCCGATCGTTTTGGCGCCGGCCGGGTGATGACCTTTGGCTCGCTTGCCGCCCAGCAGCGCTTGTCGCTTGCGCGATAGCACCCGGTCGGGTGACCTTCGTGCTGGCCTTGATGGCGATGGAACTTGCGTCCGCCTTCGTGCTCTACAGCGCCGCTTTCGTCGCGATCGTCCAGATCGGCGGCGCCAGGGCGCAGCGCAGCATCACCCATCTGACGCTGATCGCCGGCTTCGCCTCCACCCTGTTCTGGCCGCTGACGGCCGCACTTCACGAATACCTGACCTGGCGCGAGGTCTATTTGGTCTTTGCCGTCATCAATGTCGCCGTCTGCCTGCCCATCCATGCCTGGCTGGCCCGGCTGTCGCGTCGGGCGGACAAAAACGCTTCGGCGACAGCTGCGGCCATTGTGTCGGTCGGCGGTCCGGTTGCCTTCACGCCGCGCGACCGCAGCAGAGTGTTTCTGCTTATGCTTGGCGGCTTCGCGGTCGAGGGTTTTGTGCTGTCCTCGATCCTCGTTCACATGGTCCCGCTGACGACGGCGCTCGGGCTTGGCTCCGTCGGGCTTGTCGTAACCACGCTGTTTGGCCCGTCCCAGGTGGCAAGCCGGTTGATCAACATGCTGTTCGGCGGCGGGCTGGCACAGACCTGGCTGGCGGTGATCGGCGCGACATTGCTGCCGCTCGGTCTTATCGTCCTGCTGGCGACGACGCCATCGCTGTCTGGCGCCATCGCCTTCGTCATCCTGTTTGGATTGGGCTCGGGCCTCGCCAGCATCGTCGGCGGCACGCTGCCCCTGGAACTGTTCGGGCGGGAGCGCTACGGCGCTCGGCTCGGCTGGGTGACTGCCGCGCGTCGGTTCTCTTCAGCACTTGCGCCGTTTGCCCTAGCCATGGCGATGGCAGGCATCGGCGTCCAGCCATCGCTCTGGTTGACTGCCGCGGTCGGCATGCTCGGAATACTGGCCTTCTCGGCAATCGTCCTGATCAGAAGACAGCCTCTTGCGCCCGTGATGCTTCCGTCGGCGAACTGACACTGCGCGCAGCGTCGACCTGTGCGCAACGCCGTGCCGCCGGCCATCGGCGCTCGACGGGCTGTAATGCGGTTGATATGCCCTCTCCTCAAGGAGAGTCGAGACATGACCGTTGCGATCGAGATGGGCCACACGACCGCGGGCGCCCCGGCGGCACTGGATCTTGAGGAGCTGCTGGCGACCCGCCTGCTGGTGCAGGGCAATTCGGGCTCCGGCAAATCGCATCTGCTGCGCCGGCTGCTGGAGCAGAGTGCGCCTTGGGTACAGCAGACAATCATCGACCCCGAAGGCGATTTCGTCTCGCTGGGCGACCGGTTCGGCCATTTGGTGATCGATGCCGAAGAGCATACCGAGCGCGGCCTGCAGAGCGCCGGCGAGCGGGCGCGCATCCACCGCGTCTCCACGGTGCTCAATCTCGAGGGGCTCGACGCCGAGAACCAGATGCGGCGCACCGCTGCCTTCCTCGGCGGGCTTTTCGAGGTCGCCCGCGACCACTGGTATCCGATGCTGGTGGTGGTGGACGAGGCGCAGCTATTCGCGCCGGCAGTGGCGGGCGAGGTTTCGGACGAGGCGCGCAAACTCTCGCTCGGCGCCATGACCAATTTGATGTGCCGTGGCCGCAAACGCGGGCTGGCCGGGATCATCGCCACCCAGCGGCTTGCCAAGCTCGCCAAGAACGTCGCGGCCGAGGCTTCCAATTTCCTCATGGGCCGGACCTTTCTCGATATCGACATGGCGCGCGCCGCCGACCTTCTCGGCATGGAGCGGCGACAGGCGGAGGCGTTTCGCGACCTGGAGCGCGGGCAATTCATGGCGCTGGGCCCGGCGCTGTCGCGCCGTCCGCTGGGCTTGCGCATCGGCCCGACGGATACAAGTCCACGCAATGGCACGCCGCGGCTGATGCCGCTGCCGGAAGCGGCATTGGAGGACGCACGCGCGATCATCCTGGCAGCGCCGCCGCCGGAAACTGTCCGGCCGCAGCGCCGGTCGTCGCCGGACCTGCTCGATCAACTGATGGCGGCAAAATCGGCGGCACTGGAAATCCGCCCCGAACCGGTCGAGCCGCCGGTCAGCGCCGAGGATTTGGCGGAGCGGCGTGAGCGCGTCGACCGCGTGCTGCGCGCCGTGCTGGCGCAGCCCGACGCAGGGTTCCGTGTCATCGGCGTGCTCTATCAGGAGTTCGTGGTCCGCTGCCGCATAGAAGGCCTCGCCTCGGTCGTGCCGGATCTGCCCGAATTCCGCCGCATGCTGACACGCGCCCGCGCCGGCCTCGGCTCCGATATGGCAGGCGATGACGCGTGGCAGGATGTCTCGGTGCGCGCCTCCCTTCTGCCCGAGGATATGCAGGGCGTGTTCATGATGATCGCCCGCGCGGCCAAGGAAGGCTGGCCCTGCCCGAGCGACGCGGCGATTGCCCGCGCCTACGGCTCGCACTCGCTGCGCCGCGCCCGGCGCCTGCTGAGCTATATCGAGGAACAGGGGCTGATCGTGTGCCAGCTCGACGGGGTTGGAAGGCGAACAGTAACGCTGGTCGAGCTGGCCTGGGCGACGGCACCGGGCGACCCCAACGCCGAGGAGGCGGAGCAGGGCAGTTTGGCTGTGTGAGGCGGCGGCCGAGCGCGCAAAGGGAATGCCACGCATCAAGGCGATGTATGGCCAAGCGGCAGGTACAGCGGCGACTTTTTTTGCGCAGATAGGGCCTCGCTGGCCCGCCACAGCTCTTCCGCCTGATCTTCATCATAGACGACGAATTGGCGCGACGCAGATCCGCCTATTGTAAGTTGTTCGACGCTACAGCACTCCTGTCGACGGCGCTTTACATACCTTCTAAATTACCCGCGGGCCGGTCTGCTAATGAAGAGATCAGCCCCGATCAACTGACGAAGGACAAGAAATACGGCAGGACTTTAGCGCAAATAGACGCCGAAACTACGCTACCGCCGCCGATTACCCCCTTCGGTTCGTTCTGTTGACATCTCCTGCTTCTGGAGAGATGGTGAGATACTACGCGGCGGCCCTTTTTCCGAAGATTTTATTCTGCAGCTTTATCAAAGGATTTTGGCAATGCGTTTGTCTCGATCGCGCCGACTTATGGCCATCGCTTTGACGGCAATCGCAGCCGTCACCCTTCCCTCTTATGGACATGCCGAGGACAAGCTGCTGACCGAAGCGGTGCAGTTCAACGGTACAATCCTGTATCTCTCCACCGAGGTGCCTGGCCTGATCTTCGGCGCGGTGCGCAACGGCGAGACGGCCTTGGCCGGTTTCGGCAAGATTGCCGACGGGAGTGAAAAAGTGCCCAACGGCGACACAATGTTCCGCATCGCGTCCGTGAGCAAAGTGTTCTGCGGCAGTGTGCTTTCCTCGCTGGCGATCGACGGCAAGGTACAGCTCACCGACCGGCTGCAGGATCGCCTTGGCTGGGACGTCACGCTCCCTGAGAAGGATGGCCGCGCCCTCCGCCTGATCGATCTCGTCGCGCAAGCTTCCGGCCTTCCGCGGGAGGTGCCAGTGGCCGAGGCGCTCCCCTCCGACCCCTTCTCTACGAACACCAAAGAGGCGCAGATTGCCGCCCTCAAGGACAATCCGCTGCTCTTCGCGCCGGGCACCGCCGTTCTCTATTCGAACTTCGGATACGACCTCCTCGGAGCGGCGCTCGCGAATGTCTCTGGAAAGCCTTATGCCGAGGTCCTTCGGGAGCGTGTCCTCGATCCCCTCGGCATGAAAGACACGGTTTTCAACCCAAGACCGGAGGACGAGCCGCGCCTGATGCAGGGCCATAACTTCGACGGCAGCGCCATGCCCATCGTGCCGACGAGCACAGCCATGGAGTGCGCCGGTGGATTGTACTCGACCGCGGCCGACCTGCTCCGCTGGATGAACTGGCATGTTGACAACAAGCCTTCCGCGGCCGACGCCGAGTTCCGCCTCGTGAACCACGCGGCCTTTTTGTACCGGGACGGGCTCGCGTCGGTGGTGGGGCTGGATGACGGCGGCCCAATGGACGCCATGGGTCTCGGATGGGTCATCATGCTCCCCAACGAGCATCGCCCGCTCATCCTCCAGAAGAGCGGCGGCCTGCAAGGGATGTTTCTCTATGTTGCGATTGCACCGACACGCGGCGTCGGCGCTTTCTTCGTCATGAACGAATTCAATGCCGCCGGCTTCATGGCTGGGGTCAAGATGACGAACGATATCGTCGCAGAGATCGCTCCACGCTGATCGGGGGAACGTGCGCAATGATTAATGCGGTGGGAGGGGCCTGACGGACGGCATGTTTCGTGGCAAGGCAAGCGCGACATCGGCTATTTCCGGCCGACCGCTTAGCTATCCCCTTCTGAGGAAGACCTTTGCCTCGCTGCTGCCCGAGGATATGCAAGGTGTGTTCATGATGATCGCCCGCGCGGCCAAGGAAGGCTGGCCCTGCCCAAGCGACGCGGCGATCGCCCGCGCCTATGGTTCGCACTCGCTGCGCCGCGCCCGGCGCCTGCTGACCTATATCGAGGAGCAGGGGCTGATCGTATGCCAGCTTGACGGGGTCGGGAGGCGGACAGTGACGCTGGTGGAATTGGCCTGGGCGACGGCGCCGGGGGATCCTAATGCGGAGGAGGTGGCGCAGGGGAGCTTGGCTGTGTGAGGGCTGATGCAGCTTGGGCGAAAGCTGACGTCGCTCAAAAATCAGCAAAGCGCCAAGAGCGGTCATTGTGCTACTCAGACGTCGCGTTTGGGGCCGAGCGGACTGGCAGCTTCAGGCTGCGGATCTTCAAGAGCGGACGTTCATATCGGCGTGAGCATCGTCATGACCTGACCGAACCGGACCTTTCGGCCGGACTGCACGATGGTCAGCTTAGTGTGGAAAGCTGCCTTCTGTCCCACCCAACGAGCAAGTTGCACCAAAAAAAGCGGGGCTGCGCTCGGCAACATCTTTGCGGGCGAACGTGACAGCCGTAATGATGGGGCGCGTCTTCAACCTCTCGCGACAGCGGCTTACTTGCTTGTCGCGCTGGACGCCGCCGTTCCTGATCGGTACAATTTGTGGGTAAGAAGTGTGAAGTACCTTCTCCTCTCGTGGCAGTCCTGGGCGGTGCTCTCGGCCTGCTTCGCCGCTCTGACCGCTATTTTCGCCAAGGTCGGAGTGGAGAACGTTAGCTCGGACTTCGCCACCTTCATCCGTACCATTGTTATTCTGTTAGTCCTTGGGACGATCCTTGCGGCCACCAACCAGTTCCAGCCGCTTAGCTCTATTTCGAGCAGGACCTACCTGTCCCTCGTCCTGTCGGGGCTTGCTGCAGGTGCGTCGTGGATTTGCTATTTCCGTGCGCTTCAATTGGGAGATGCGGCACGCGTTGCCCCTATCGACAAACTGAGCGTCGTGCTCGTGGCGATGTTCGGAGTGACATTCCTCAAGGAGCACTCGTCGTTGTCGAATTGGGTGGGTGTTATATTGATCGCAACAGGCGCGGTTCTAGTGGGTTACAAAGGCTAAATGGTAGGCAAGTTGGCGACGGCGGATTGCCTCGACCTTGGGATTAGAATAGCCAGAAATAGGTTGGCAGATAACCGATCACCTGGAGGTATTCGATGCCTTCGATGGCAGGAAAGACCGCGAGAAAATAGAGAGCATTGAAGAATGTGCTTCTTAGCGCTTTCGTGGAGAACGTGTGCTGATGCTCGTCGTGATAAAGCCATAGTTTGGGCCAGAACCGTGTTGTTCTGGCCGCATACGCCTCGTATTTCGGGCCAAACTTTCCCAGAAGAAACGCCTCTTCCTTTCTAGCGGTCATCCCGAAAACCGCGTAGGTGCACACTCCGAGAACGACGGCAACGATGATCGACCCGAACATGAGGCCGATGCCGAATGCTCCAATCATCGAAAACAGATACAGGGGATTGCGAGTGATCGAGTATGGCCCGTTTACCGCCAACTCGGTGTTCTTCCGGCCCCCGACATATAGGATGCTCCACAATCTTCCGAATATGCAGACGAGGATCAGGACAAAGCCTGTCATCTCGATAAGTTCATGAAGGGTCGATGCTTCGTCCCAGCCTGGTCGAGAGAACAACAGCGATCCGATCGCCGCGATGCTCAAGCCCTGGACGACAAGAAGTCTCTTTCGCTGATTGAAAGGTTGCGGGGCAATTGAAGCGGACATCATGGTTCCTTTGACAGAGGCTTTTTTGGCGCTCGCGCCAAGCATCCGGTTCATTTTCGGGAGAGGCGCCGCAAGTTTAGGGCCAATGACCGCGGAGCAAGCGGCGCCGGCCCATGCGGCCCTATTCCTTACTATTAATCAGAACTTCACGAGCCGTGCTGCGCTTGTAGCGCTTGCAGGTGACTCCTTCCAGCCGATGGGCAAGGGCGCGGCCAGGGAGACCGCGCCCCGCCCGCGCGTCAGACGAAGAAGAAATCGGAGGCATTGATCAGCGCGGAGTCGAAATTGGCGATCTCTACGGTTCCCTCCGCGAAGCTCAGCACGGTCGAATGTCCGTCCTGCGTGACGGCGACGTCCTCGAAGCTCTCGACGCCCGTATAGGTCGCGATCTCGATGCGATCGGCGCCGTTCTCGAAGCCCCGGATCAGGTCCCTGCCGAAAGGTATCAGGTCGAAGACAAAGACATCCTCGGCGCCGGCCTCGCCAAAGAGGATATCGTCGTCCGCGCCGCCGGACATCCGCGCGCCGTCGCCGCCGGCCCGGAGCCGGTCGTCGCCTTCACCGCCCTTGAGCTCGTCGAAGCCATCGCCGCCGCAGAGCTGGTCGTTGCCCTCGCCACCCGCGAGTTCGTCATCGCCCGCATCGCCCTGGATTCTGTCGCGACCCTCGTCGCCATCAATCTCGTCGTCGCCCTCGTCGCCGAACAGCCGGTCGTGCCCCTCCTCGCCGGAGATCTCGTCATCGCCGGCGCCGCCATAGGCACGATCGTTGCCGTCGCCGGCCTCGATCTGGTCGTCGCCGCCGCTACCACGGATCACGTCGTTGCCGTCGAGCGCGATGAGCTGATCGTCCTCATCGGTTCCGACGAGCCGATCCTGGCCGTCAGTCCCGACCCGCCGGCTGATGCCGGTAGCTTCAACCAGGGCATTGACTGTCTCGCCGCTGAGCGGCGCATCGCTAACGGCAACGAAAGCATCGTCGAAATCGCCGTCGAAGTCCTCGGTGCTGGCCAGGCCATCCTCGAAGCTTACCACCTCGACCCCGGCGAGGCCGTCGTCGATATCGCTTGCAAGGGCGTTCTCGCCAGCCACCGGGTTCAGGAAATTGAAGCCGTCGCGGTTGCCGACCGAATGGAACGCCCGGATCGGCAGCAGGTTGCCGTCGGCATCGGTGACGACCGGCGCCACCCGGTCGTAGATGGTGGCCGGGCCTGGCGTGTAGGTCGTCGCGTCGTCGCCGTCGTAAACGTCGGCGACATCGCCTGAGGTGAAGTCGCGGAAGAAGAGGCCGCCGTCTGCGTAGTCCTCGAGCTCGAGGCCGAGATCCTCGACATCCGGGATGAGGAACAGGCCGAGCGACTGCCCGGCCGCGACTGCCATCGTCGCCTGGGCGCCCGCCTTCACGTCCTCGGTGTCGGCGAAGAGGATGCGCGCCTCGCCAATTTCGCCCGTCGCGGTGTCGAAAGTATAGGCGCCGATCGCGCCGTTGGTGCTCGCGTCCTCGCTAAGGAAGGTGATGGTCTTGGCAGCGCCGTCTCCCGCGAAGGCGAGCTCCGTCGGATCGACGGGGGCGGAAACGTCGACCTCGCGCCTGTTCGTGATCTCGATGACGAGCTCGGGCTCATCCTCCGAGAATACGACCTCCTCCTCCAACACCAGGCCGATGCCGGGCGCGAAGTATTTGTAGGCGCCCACGCCGGGCTCCAGGCCGGAAGTGTCGAGGATCTTCACGACGTCGTCAAAAGAGCCGAAGTCGGTCTCGACGGTGAGGCCTGTCGCGATCACCTCGCCTTCATCCTCCGCCACTCCGGCGTAGAATTCCTGAAAATAGCTGTCGCCCGGCATCGGTGCTGCGCGCATGATCCACCCCGGCGCGGCGCCGTCGACGCCTGCCTCCCACGATCCGCCGAAGTCGGTCCCGATGAACTCGCCCTCGTCGTTGTAGTTGTAGTTCGTCGCGATCTCGCCCAGATACCAGACGTTGCCGTCATCGGCCTGCGCGTACCAGTCGAGCGTGTCCTCGACGAGAACGCCGTCAGCATAGGCCGTATCGCGGACGACGACCGTCTCGACGCCCTCGATGATCTTCGTCTCGAACGTGGCGAAGTGATCGTTGCGCTCCGTCTCCTCCTCGCCGGTCTCGGGATCGATAAACGCGGCGCCGTAGCTGTTGATGGTGCCTCCGGGCAGCGGAAAGAACGTGTTGTCGATATTCGTGGAATTGCCGAACGTGGCGGCGGCGAAGTCGGGTAAAATGGCCATGGGAATGTCCTCCGAGGTGGGTCGCGTCGCGGGCGCGTCCGCGGCCGGACGCTCACGCCGCAGTCCCCAGCATGGCTTGGCTCCCGCCTCACGGGAATCCGGCAGGCGTGACGGGTAAAAAGACTCAGCCTTTCAAAGCCCTAGACGGCACATCCTACGGATGTGAGTGCCCTGCCGGCGGCAGTTAGCATGACAGCTTTCCCGGTCACGGACTGCAGTCGAGTATCTGAGGGCGTGAAGCCTTGAAGCTGGCCAGCGGCGGACCAAAACGAGGGAGGGCAATTTTGGCGTTCACGGGCTTCTTCAAGGGACGCCTTGGCCATCATGCGTGAACGCAATTGGGGCCCTTATCTCCGTGCCGACGTGCGGCAGTCTACCTGCCGAACTCCACACCTCCGCTGAAATCGAACACCGCACGCACGCTGAGAATGTGAGCGTTTTCGTGATCCGCATTCCGCGCGAACGTATAGGCGGCGGCGAGTTGCCATTTTGATCCAACGAACGGCGTATTGTCGTCGGACGAATATATGACCTCGAAATCAGCTAGGTAATCGCGGGTATCCGGACCTCCGGCGACCAGGTTCGTCTGCTCCGTGTAGGTCGCGATATAGGTTAAGGAGTCTACGTCGAGCGCGGCGGAGCCCGTGACGACCAGGGCATCGTCCTGGCGGCCGTCAAAATGCCGAAGATACGACGTTTCGCCCAGCAGCCTGAGCGTCATTTCGTCCAGTTCGAAACTCTTGGTCGCGGCGGCGAGGTAGGCAAGTTCGTCACCAAGCTTAACGTCGTCTTCGATGTCCTCCTCGGTAGGATGCCCGGCCCTCTGATACCGAAAGCCGAACCTGTAGCCAAATTCGCCGTCCAAATAGCAATCGGCTGTTTCCGAACCTTCGCAGCCATCAAGAGTTACCGAGAACGACGACACGCCCTTTGTGTTGCCCGCGCCGCCATCCGACAGGCTGGCCCGGCCCCGGTTGGTAAAGAGCGACTCGCTGAGGATCGTGCGATCGGTTGTGAATGCAGTCGCTGCCAAAGCATGGTTCAACCCGAGGTTTTCGAAGCGGAGAACAATTTCCCCGCCTAGACGTTCGTCCGCGTCGAAATCCGACACCAGTTCCGTGGCATTGATCCCTGGCGCGACTTCGCTGGCGAGACTGAAGATCGTATCGAATTTTCCGGCCCGCGTGGTAGCGGGACCTGCCTCGATCACGGTATACAGTTCGGCTACGTAGGTGCCAATTCCTTCAAGAACCGTATTCTCGCCGGGCGCCGAGTCCACCACCGGCTCGGTGATGATGGAAGTCTCCAGTTGCAGATAGTCCGTCGGCGCGAAAAGCAAATCGGCTGTGAATGTCGGTTGAAGCACGTCGGACGTCAGGAATGACGGATCGGCCGCAAAAATCCAGTCGTTTTGAAGTTCCGTAGATAGTTCGTAACTGACACAGGGCGCCGCGCAGCCCTCGACCAGCTCCGCTACTGGATCTTCGGCCAGTACTGGAGTTGAGAATACAAGCAACCCCAGGCCGGTGAGAACTGAGGCAAGAAAGCGCACGGCCCGTGACCCTGGAGCTAGCTCCGCGCTACGCCCGGCGCGAAGCGGCCGGCCGGCTCGACATCTCGGGACGAGCAAGGCCGTTGCGAGCCCCCAAGGAGTTCGACGGCACCGGCGGCAGAAGCAACTCCTCGAGGAAATAGGCAGAGAGCGCCGCGCGGCCCGAGAGCTCAGCCTTGTGGTAGAGCGCAGTCGCTTGCTGGCGAATGGTCGCTTCGCTTGCTCCCCGGATTCGCGCGATCTCCTTGTGGCTGAAGCCCTTGAGCAGCAGGAGCCCGACCTCCTGCTCCGTCTGGGTGCAACCCCAAGCCGCAAACTGGCGCTGGATGGCGGCGCCGAGTTCCTGGAAATGGTCATCCAGGCCGGCCCGCCACTGCGTGTCGCGCTCACGGATTCGCGCAATCTCATCGCGCATGTCGAAGCTTTCCGCTTCCTGCTCCCGCAGGCGCGAGGACAGGAGCGCAACGCAGGCCGAGCAGCCTACGAGAAGTGCAATGCCCGCCGCTTCCGTCAACAGCTCGGTGAGGGTCACCACCTCATCCTCCCTCACCGCCTCCATGCCGAGCAGGAGGGCGAAGGCCCCCACCGCACCCGCAATCAGGATCTGCCGGCCGCGTCCCTTGGTCCAGTCCATAGTCTGTCTCCGAAGCTCGAGTAGCGGCTGCGCGCCCTTGGCTCGCCATGTCGCCGCCATTTTGCGCCTGCCAGCCGCAACGTGCAACAGATGGGCGAGGGCGTCAGTCACGTGATGAAGAAAAGGTCATCGGCGCCGAGCAACGCGATCCCAACAGCGTGATCTCCACGCTCCCGGTCACGCCGCGTCGCCCCGGAACCCAAAATCATTATTCGTGTCGAGCGCGACGCCATCGAAGCGCGCCACCAAATCCGCGAGCGTAGGGAAATCGCCCTCTCCGGCCGTGGCGGAAAACCGGAAGGTGTTGGTTCCTTCTACGCCACCGCCCACGAGCAGGTCGTCCTGACAGCGGGCCGGCGTCAGCGGAAGTCCGTAATTGGCGGCGCAAAGCGGACATTTATCCAGCTTCCACCGAATGACTGCTCCCGGCAACCACGACCCTCAGCGTGGTCGCTTGGGATGTCGGCTCTCAGGAAGCGGCAATTCTGATCTCAATGTCCGACATCGGGGCGCAAAGCTGTCATGCACGGCTCCGTTTGCGAGAGTCTGCTTCGGGTCAAAGCAGCTGCTCGCGTCAATCCTCCCCTACCGATCCTCAATAATCCGCAGATAAGCCGCCGTCACAAACAGCACGATCAGCCCGAACAGTATCCGCCGCGCGCCTTCTGGCATCTGCAGGATGGTGAGCAGCGTCGTCAGCACGGTGAGGATCAGCGCCCCGATGATGGTGCCGGTGTAGCCGCCGCGGCCGCCGAAGATCGAGGTTCCGCCGATCACGGCGGCTGCTACCGAGGGCAGCACCAGCGGCTCTGCCAGCGACAGCGACGGCGCCTTGATCAGGCCGATGTAGAGCATCCCGGTAATCCCTGCGAGCACGCTCGAGATGACGTAGAGCGCGGTGATGACCTGCCAGTAGCGGACGCCGGACAGGCGTGCTGCCCCTTCATTGTCGCCGACCGCGTAAAGCAGGCGGCCGAACCCGGTGCGGTTCAAGGTGAAAACAATGAGGACGGCGATGGGCACGAACAACAGCAGCGCATTGGGCACGCCATAGGTCAGGCCGGTGCCGAGCCAGGCCAGGAAGGGCGGAATCTTGGCGCCCGAAGCGATGACGGTACGCTGATAGACCTGCAGGCAGCCGGTGCCGATCAGGCTGGTGCCGAGCGTCATGATCAGCGGGTGCACGCGAAACACGCCGACGCCGATGCCGTTGACCAGGCCAATGAGCACCGCCGGCACAAGTGCGATGAGGATCGCCACCGCCGGGTCATGATTGACGACCTGCGTCGCCATGATGAAGGCGCTCATCGTCGCTACGGTTCCGACCGACAGATCGATGCCGCCGGTCAGCATGGTCATGGTCTGGCAGCCGGCCAGAATTGCCAGCGGGATGGCGAATTTGACGGTGTTGGCAAGCCACCGCTCGTTGACGATGCCGGGGCGCAGGATCTGCAGCACCAGCACCAGGATGACGAGCAGGATGATCAGGGGAATCAGCGGCCGGTCGGCCATGAAGCGCTTGAGGCGGCGGCCGAAGGGTACCGGTTGGATCGCGGTTGTGCTCATGACGTTGCTCGCGATTGGTTTTGCCCGATGTTGGTGCTGTTCCGGTTGGGGGAGGATGGCGTTCCACGGCGCCCCCCTCTGTCCTGCCGGTCGCCACGAGGGACAGGGCGATCGCATAGGAGCAAGTGCCCCCTCACCCGGATTGCCAACCGAATTGCGAAGGGCAATTCGGGGCAATCCGACCTCTCCCCGAGGGGAGAGGAGGTCGCCAGCGTCGACGCCAGCCTCTTCTCCCCAACGGGGAGAAGGTGGACGCGAAGCGGCCGGATGAGGGGGTCTCTCATACGCGATTGCTTTGCCTTAAAGGGAGAGATCGTCAGCATCACCTCGCCTCTCATGATGGCCGGCTCCGCATGGTGATGAAGGCGCCGAACATGACAACGGCGACCATGATCGCGCCCTCGATGATTGCGGTGACGTTGGGATCGATGGCCAGCAGCGTCAGGTCGGTGCGCACCAGCCGCAGCACGAAGACCGCGACGATCGGGCCGAGCAACCCGCCCTTGCCGCCGCCAAGTGCGACGCCGCCGAGCACGACCGCCGCCACGCTGGCAAGAAGATAGGGGCCGGGAATGGGGGCGCCGATGCCTGTGCTCATGGTCAGCGCCAGCCCGCCCATGGCAGCGAAAAGCCCCGACAGGGCGTAGGCGATGATCTTGGTGCGCGCGACAGGCACGCCGCTGCGAAACGCCGCGAGCTCGCTGCTGCCGATGGCGTAGATCGACAGGCCGAGTTTTGAGCGCTTGAGCGGTATCCAGATGATGCAGAGGCAGACGACCAAAAGCACCAGCGCCTTCGGTATCCAGGCGGAGATCCCGGGCAACCCCGGGATCGCGACCGTCCCGACGATGGTCGCCCTCAGCCATTCGGCGACCGCGCCGCCGGGCGCACTGAGGACCAGCAGCGCCGCGCCCTGCAGAACGAAGAGGGTGGCCAGCGTGACGACGATGTCGGGCACGCGGGTGACGACGATCAGCATGCCGTTGACGGCGCCCAGCACCAGTCCCATGGCCAGCACGAACGGCACGACGAAAAGCGCGTATTCCTCGCTGGCGCCGTCCATCATCGAGGCGGCGGTGACGCTGGTCAGCGCCATCATGGCGCCGACGGAAAGATCGATGCCGCCGGCGATGACGACAATCGTCTGGGCGGCCACGGCAAAGGCGTAGGGCAGCACGGCGCGCACCAGCGAGCCGAAATCGCCGCTGCCATAGCCCGGCTGGATGAGCCTGGTGATCACGAAGAGGACCACGAAGAGGACAAGCAGGCCTGCGACCCAGCCCTGACGGCGGACGAGGCGGGTCAAGGTTTCGCCACCGGGCTCGAGTGGATATCGGCGAGAATGCCGACATCCTCCTTGGCGCCGCGCGGCAAGCCATAGGCGGCGCGCATCAGCGCCGGCTCGTCGGCGAGTTCGACGGGGAAGACATCGACGACGCGCCCTCCAAAGATGACGATGACGCGATCGCAGACACGCTGTACCTCCTCGAGCTCGGATGTATAGAACAGCACGGACTTGCCCTGGTCGGCGAGTTCGCGCAGCAGCTTGTAGATCTCCTGCTTGGTGCCGACATCGATGCCGCGTGTCGGGTCGAAGCAGAGGATGGTCTGTGCTTCGGCGGCGATCCAGCGGGCGATCGTCACCTTCTGCTGGTTGCCGCCGGACAGGCGCTGCACCTCGCGCTGGGCGCGCGTGTCGATCTGCAGACGCTCGATCGCACTGACGACGCTGGAGCGTTCCTGCGCCATGTTGATCGGCCCCCAGTTGCGCAACGCGGCGCTGAACGGGAGCGCGATGTTTTCGCGCACGGAGCGCTGCATGGTCAAAGCTTCGGTGCGGTCGCCGGGCACATAGGCAATGCCGGCGCGGATCGCATCGGCCGGATGCACGAATCTCATCGGCTTCCCGTCCACCTCGATCGTGCCGCCGGACGGGCGGATGGAGCCGGCGAGGGCGGCGAAGAGCTCGTCCTGGCCTTGTCCCTCAAGCGCGACGACGCCCGCAACCTCGCCGTTGGCCAGGTCGAACGAGACGTCGTTGAGCTTGGTGCCGACACGAAGGTTCGCCACGCCGAGGCGCGGACGGCTATCCCTAGGCGAAGCGGCCTGGCCCGCCTGGCGCGCCGCCACTTGCGTCTTTTCGACCTTGGCGCCGAGCATCATCTCGACGATGCGCTCCTCGACGCCTGGTTCGATGTCGACGACGCCGACGGTCTCGCCGTCGCGAAGCACGGTGGCGCGGTCGCAAAGTGCCGATATCTCGACAAAGCGGTGGGAAATGAAGATCACTGAACGGCCGCTGTCGCCCTGGCGGCGAACGACCTCCAGCACCTTTTCGGCAAGGTTTGCCGGCAGTGCCGCGGTCATCTCGTCGAGCAGCAGAACGTCGGGCTCGACCGCCAGCGCGCGCGCCAGATCGAGCACGCGCAGCACGGCAAGCGGGATGTCGCGCGCGGTGTCGCGTATGTCGAGGTCGGGAATGCCGAGTTCGCGCACCCAGGCGCGGAACGGCTCGACCGGCGTGTCGGTCAGGCGAAGGTTGGAGGCGACGTCGAGATCGGGGATCAGCGATGGTTCCTGGTAAACCGGAAGCAGGCCGGCGCGGCGCGCATCGGCGGGGGAGCGCACGTCGCGCGTCTCGCCGCGGATCAGGATATGCCCGGCATCGGCGCGGATGGCGCCGGTCAGAATTTTGACCAGCGTCGATTTGCCGGCGCCGTTGGCGCCCATCAGGGCGTGAACCTCGCCCGGCAGAACCGACAGCGACGCGTTGCGCAGCGCCACCACAGCGCCGTAAGTCTTCACGACGCCGGTGGCGTCCAGGAGGGGGTTGGTGGTCAAAATCGCGTTGCTCTCGATTTATGTAGCCCAAATCATTTCACGCTGGCGCCGCCCCTCACCTGCCTGCCGGCATCCTCTCCCCGTATAGAGACGGGGAGAGGGCGCTTTCATCGCCGGTTTCGCCAATCATCACCGTCGCAGGAAGAGCGCCGGAGTTGCGGCCGGCCCCCTTCTCCCCGTCACTCTACGGGGAGAAGTGCCCGGCAGGGCGATGAGGGGCGGCGCCAACCTCGACAATTGGCCGTCTCCGCACAAGTTGGAAACGGTCATGGTCTGAAGCGAAAGCCCATCTTTACTCACCCGGGCCCTTGCAGGCGATGATCTGGTCCTTGGTGTAGGTGGTCCACTCCGGGATGGAGATCGAGACCGGCCATTCCGGGCTCAGCGACGGATCGGCCGCGCCCTTCAGCTTGGCCTTGCCCTCTTCGGTGGCGTTCTCCCAGAGCTGCGGTTCGACCAGCACGGTCTGCTCCGCCGGCTTCTTGCCGTTCAGGATCTGCAGAGCCAGCGTCACGCCGGCGCCGCCGATCGAACCGGGATTGGTCACCGCCGCGCCGACAAGGCCTTCGACCGAGTTCAGCTGGCCGACGAAGCCGGCATTGTCGGCGCCGACCACCGGCACCAGCGGCGTCTGCGACTCGACCAGCGCGTCGACGATCACATTGTCGATGCCCGAGGTCCAGATGCCGTTGAACGGCGATCCGGTGGCGATGAAATCGAGGATCTGCTGCTTGCCCTGGTCCTGCTGCCAGCCGGTGAAAACCTCGTGCACGACCTTCACGTCGGGGAATTCGGCAAGCGCCTTCTTGAAACCCTTGTCGCGGTCGCTGTCGGCCGAGGCGCCGGCCGCGCCGCGCATGTAGACGACGTCGCCCTTGCCGCCGATCTGCTGGAACAGCCATTTGGCGCCGAGATAGGCGTACTGCTCCTGGTTGTTGGAGATGATGTAGGCCGAGGGCTCGGTGACCGCCTGGTCGACGGCGACGACGACGATGCCGGCCTTGGTGGCTTCCTCGAGGGCTGACTTGATGCCGGCGGGATCGGCCGGGTTGACGACGATGGCGTTGACCTTGGCGCTGATCAGGTTGCGGATGTCCTCGAGCTGGCCGGCGGCGTCGGTGTTGCGATGGGCAATGTTGAGCTTGGTCACCTCGCCGGAGGCGAGCGCCTGCGCCTTGATGGCGCAGATCATCTCCTCGCGCCAGCCGTTGCCCTGCACCGTGTTGGAGACGCCGATCGTGTATTTGGCTTCAGCGGACGAGACGCCCACCGAAGCCAGAAATGCCGCGCCGGCAAGCAGCGGGACCATTGCCAGATATTTTTTCATTTCAGTCTTCCTCCACATTGATCTCAGTTCAGTTCGAAAAGGGGCTCATTTCACGAAGGGGCGCAGCACGTCGCGGGCCAGCAGAAAGCCGCGCTTGACCTTTTCATCGCTCCCCTCAAACCCCCGGTCCTCGTGCTCGATGATGATGGGCCCGTCGTAGCCGGCCCGGTAGAGGCCGGAGAAGATCACATTCCAGTCGACATCGCCAAGCCCCGGCATGCGCGGCACCTGCCAGCCCATGCCGGCCGAGAGAATACCGCGCTCGTAAAGTCCATCATGATCGATCATCAGGTCCTTGGCATGAACATGCAGCATGTACGGGCCGAATTCCCTGATGAAGCGGGCCTGGTCGATCATCTGCCAGACCAGATGCGACGGGTCGAAATTCATGCCGACGTCGCCGCCCCACGCCTCGAGAATGCGGCGCCAGATATGGGGCGAATAGGCGATGTTGTGGCCGCCCGGCCATTCGTCATAGCTGAAGATCATCGGGCAGTTCTCAAAGGCCAGCTTGACGCCGTTGTCGCGCGCATGGGCGATGATAGCGGGCCAGACCTTGAGTGCCTCTTGCCAGTTGGCGTCGATGGTTTTTGAAGCGTCGCCGCCGCAGAAGGTGTTGACCACCGGCACGCCCATATGGCTCGCCAGCACGATCACCTTCTTCAAATGATCGATGACGGCCTTGCGGCGGGCGGCATCGGGATGCAGCGGATTGGGATAAAAGCCGAGGCCGGAGATCGACAGGTTCTCTTCCGCCAGTGCGGCGGCGATTTCCTTCGCCTGCGTGGCCGAGGTCGAGGCGGCGTCGATATGGCTGGTGCCGGCATAGCGCCGGGCAGCGCCTGAGGATTTCGGCCAGCAGGCGATCTCCAGCGCCTCGAAGCCGGCAGAACTTGCCCAGTCGGCGACCTCGCCGAGCGAGGTGTCGGCAAACGGTGCGGTGAGCAGTCCGAGCTTCATATTGCCCTCCCCTGGTCGTGATCCACGACCGATCTACTATGCCGATTGTGCGGGCCGCTTCAACCGTGTGGCCGCCGGCAATGCGCAAACCTGTCCGACGAACGCCATCGGATCGTCGCAGAGCAAGCCGTCGTGACTGGCCGTGACAGCCGTGCGGAAATCATCGTTAGCGGCGATCCAGTCCGCCATTCCCGCGCCACCCGGCAAAGCAGCGGTGGAAGGCGCCGACGCCGATATGGGCGATGCCCGGGGCCAGCGCTGTCCGGTCGTAGGACGGCTTTTGGACGGAAGGAGGAAGCCGGCTAAGCAGTGCCGGGCCCAGCGGTTCGGGCGATGCGGAAGCCGTCACCGGTTCGCCCCGACGACCCATTGCTCCTGGTCGATCAGCGCGCCGGTCATCGGCCCGGAGGCGTCGGCGAGCAGGAAGACAGTGAGGTTGGCCACCTCGTCGGCTGCCAGCAGGCGCCCGAAAGGCTGCGACGCGTTGGCGGCGTCGATCCAGCCCGGGCCATGCCCCAGCGTCTCGGCTTGCATGATGCGTTCGGCCGGCGTGTCGGTCCAGCCGACATTGATGCCGTTAACGCGGATGCGGTCGAATCGGTGCGCATTGGCGGCATTGCGGGTGAGTGTGGCTAACGCGCCCTTGGTGGCCGAATAGACGGCGAGTTCCGGCGAGCCGCAATGCGCGTTGATCGACAGGATGTTGACGATGGCGCCGCCTTGACCTTGCTTGCGCATCTGCGTGATGGCTGCCTGCATCAGGAAGAACGGCGCCCGCGCATTGACGGCGAACAGCGCCGCCCAATCGTCGAGGTCGGCATCGAGAAACGAGGCGCGGTTGGTCAGGCCGGCGGCGTTGACCAGCGCGTCGATACGGCCGAAACGACTGACGCATTCGTCCACCAGCCGCGCCGGCGCCGTGGTATCCGCCAGATCGGCGGCGACGAACGCGGTTGGCGTGCCGGCCTGGGAGAGCGACGTCGCCACTTCGTTGCCGCGCACGGGCTCGCGGCCGGTGACCAGCAGACCGCCGGCACCAGAACGCGCGAGCGTCTCGGCGATCGCCCGGCCAATGCCTTGCGTCGCACCGGTGACCAGCACCACCTTGTTGTCTAGCCGAAGTTCCATTCCTCCTCCCGGAACAACGTTTCATTTTTTCAGATATGGAAGCCAGCAGATCAACCATGCGCTCGAAGCGATGTCGAGGCCATTGTCGATGCGGCCGAGCGAGGCCTGCGAGGCGCCGACCATGCCATTGAGAAAATGCAGATTGGCGTTGGGCCGCTGCAAAGATGCGGCTGATTGGGCATCTGACAACAGCATGACTCCCCCAGGCGGGGCGCCAGCCCACTCCGGCAACGACCTGATTTTGCTGTTGTGGAGCGATTTCGGTCGAGCTAAATGTGGGTTGGGCTTAGGGGTTTTGAAGTGACGGACATCATCGTAGACGTGTTTGCTGGCGCGTGGGCGGCCGGTGGATTTGCCGTGATCTGGTACGTTAGGACGAGACCATCTATCGCTGAAGATCACGAGGACCGCGATCTGCGAGAATGGCTTGATGGGCAGGTTTAAGCCCCAAGCTCAAAGCGGCCTTCCGCCAGAGCGCCTTCGGGGTGCGCCGGTACAGCTATCTTCTTGATTTTACTGGGGTAAATTTCCGCTGGTGGAGCTGAGGAGGATCGAACTCCTGACCTCGTCATTGCGAACGACGCGCTCTCCCAGCTGAGCTACAGCCCCGTCCAGCGGATGGCCGCATTTATCGGGCGCGGCGGTTTCCTGTCAAGACTGCGTTTTGCCCAAAAGCCGCGCGGCCAGCCACCGGCCTGGCGTGGCCGCGGAAGCTCTTGCCGCTTTCGCCCGTAATGGCTACATGTCGGCAACCAATCGGAGACCGGCATGATAGCCCTCATTCAGACCATTGTCCTGGCGCTTGACATTTATTGGTGGATCATCATCGCTTCGGCGATTTTCTCATGGCTCTACGCCTTCAACGTCGTCAACTCGCGCAACCAGTTCGTCGATAGCGTCAGCAACATGCTGTTCCGGCTGACCGAGCCGGCGCTGCGGCCGATCCGCCGCTTCCTGCCCGATCTCGGCGGCATCGATATTTCGCCGATCATCCTGCTTCTGATCCTGTTCTTCCTCAGGCAGTTCCTGCTCACCACGGTGTTGCCGCTGGTCTGACCAAGCGTTTATGAGCACCTCGTTTCGCTTGCGTAATGACGGTGTCGACCTGTTCGTCCGGCTGACGCCGAAAGCGGCGATGGACAGGCTCGAAGGCATCGAGACCTCGGGAGACGGGCGAAGCCACCTGAAGGCGCGCGTCCGCGCCGTGCCGGAAAACGGCGCCGCCAACCAAGCGCTCGTACGGCTGGTCGCCAAGGCGCTGGGAGTGTCGCGATCGGCCGTCTCGGTCGTCGCCGGCGGCACGGCCCGGCTGAAGACGCTGCGCATCCTCGGCGATCCGGCTGCGCTGGCGAAAGCCATCGAGGCGCTTAGCAGCGCTTGAACCGTCTCAGTCCTGCCCTCTTTGCCAATACTTGGCATCTCCCCCACAAGGGCAGGGCTATCGCAGGTGGAAAGCCGAGGCTTTCGCTCTACGATGTACCCCCACCCCTAACCCCTCCCCACAAGGGGGAGGGAGACTT